>JAKOVY010000040.1 GCA_029781825.1 Bacillota bacterium
AAACTCTGAGGTTATCATATATCTGTCTCCTTTTGACCAGGGGGGAGAAAATACTGAAGTTACTGTGCCTGATTTACAGGGCAAGTCTATGAAAGAAGTGGCTAAAATCTTATCGGACTTGGGGCTTCACCTGATACCGGAAGGGTTTGGTTTGGCCTACGAACAATCTCCGGCGCCTGGTAAAGTGGTTACCAGCGGGTCGAATATCAAGGTTAAATTCCAGCCTGTCGGGGAATAGCCAATTATGAAAGGGTGAGTATTCGTGCGGTTAGATCAGGTATGTTTGGGAATTGATTATAATATTGTCCAGGGAAGTCTAGAAACTGAGATTACCGGTGTCTGTTATGATTCGCGCCAGGTCAGACCCGGAAGCCTGTTTGTATGTATTGTGGGGCAGAAAACCGATGGACACCAGTATGCTCATCAGGCTGTTCAAGCAGGAGCGGCGGCCATACTTGCGGAAAGGGAAATAGATGTGGGCGGGCAGGCTGCCTTGATACTAACCGATAATACCCGCACCGGATTGGCTAAGGCTGCGGCCAATTTTTATGGACATCCATCCCAGCAGTTAAGGGTGGTGGGCGTAACAGGCACTAACGGTAAAACCACCACTACTCACCTCATCCAGGCTATCTTAAATGAATATAATAAACCGGCTGGAATAATGGGTACCTTATATGCCCGCCTGGGCGATATCACCAGGGATTATGGACATACCACCCCTGAATCTGCTGACATTCAGGAGTTCTTCCGGCTGTTAGCCGACAATGCTGCCGAGTATGTGGTTATGGAAGTGTCTTCCCATGCTTTGGAACAGCACCGGGTGGACACCATACACTTTGATGCCGCCGTATTCACCAATCTTACCCAGGATCATCTGGATTATCACCAGACCATGGAAAACTACCGGCAGGCCAAGCTGAAACTATTCCAAATGGTAGACGTGAAGCCGGAAAACTTTTGCATTGTAAACAATGATGACCCGTCAGCTTCGCATTTCACTGAAGCATCCCCGGTACCGTATTATACTTATGGAATCAAGTCCGCTGCTGATGTCAGAGCCGTGGAAATACAAAGTACTCTCAAGGGTACCCGGTTTACAGTACTGTTTAAGGACCAGTCATTTCCCGTTAACATGAAATTAATTGGCGGGTTCAGCGTATATAATGCTTTAGCGGCTATTACCTTTGCTTTGGCGGAAAAGATACCCGTTCCTGTTATTCAGCAGGTTTTAGCCAATATTGAAGGGGTTCCCGGCCGGTTTGAACAGGTTGATTTGGGACAGGACTATACCGTGGTAGTAGACTATGCCCATACACCTGATGGGCTGGAGAACATCTTGCGGACGGCCCGGGAGCTGGCAGAGAACCGGTTGATCACTGTGTTTGGCTGCGGCGGTGACCGGGACAGAACCAAAAGACCGCTGATGGGAGAAATTGCCGGGCGATATTCGGATTTTTGCATTGTGACTTCTGACAACCCGCGCACCGAAGATCCCCAGGCTATTATTGATGATATACTTCCGGGTTTGAACCGGGTAGAAAACGCCCGTTATGCAGTTGTTCCTGACCGCCGTGAAGCTATACGGCATGCCATTAACATAGCCAAAAGCGGTGATCTGGTAGTAATTGCCGGCAAAGGACATGAAACCTACCAACTGGTTATGGGGCAGGTACTGGATTTTGATGATCGTTTGGTGGCTGCAGAGATGATTAAGGAGAAGATGTAATTGTGCAGATAAGTTTAGGTTCCCTGGCCCAAGCTGCTGGCGGCAAAT
>JAKOVY010000033.1 GCA_029781825.1 Bacillota bacterium
TGAAATTAAACAATTGTGGCGGGCGGTGCTTCTTTGCTGTTCAAATCACACCGGACTATTACAATTCACGAGTCGTAACGACGCCGTTTTATCTTTTTTCAGGATATGCTGCAATCAAGCTCCGAGATCGTGCCCCTTTTAATATGGTACTCAATATTGTTTTTCTCACAGAATGCTATTACCCGGTTGCTTAATTCATTATAAAACTGTTTGTAACCTGGATACTTGGACACCAACGGATTGTAATTCAGCTTCCCAAAAACGATCTTGTCAGTAAAGGAAATTGACTCTAAAATCGCATCAAAATCCTGATCCAAAATGTTGGGTGTAGGATATGGCTCAATGCTAACCCAAGTCTTAACACCTCGATTACTCAATCTTCGCAGGCACTCTATACGTTCCTTATACGGAGCTGCGAAGGGTTCATATTTGCTTCGGAATTCTTCATTGAGAGAAATTAGGGTAATCCCTACCTCGTTGTCCTTGTTTAGGTCAGCCAATTCAATTGGCAAGCATCCTTTGGAAAGAGCTGAACACTTAATCCCCTCATCATTAAGAATTCGTATCAGTTCTAGTGTCAGTTGACTTATCTCAGGGACCTGGTACATAAATGGGTCGGTAGTAAAGCAGAAATGCACTGACCTTATCTTATTTCTTAAGAGATGAATCTCTTTACAAAGTAACTCAACAGAGTTTTCAACTATCTTTGGCCGTAACCAGTCCTCATAGGATCTCACGCGTCCAAACCTTTTGGCCATCATCATTGCGTAACATGGGTACAGGCATCCATGGGAACACCCTAATACGTGATTAATACAATAGTCACCGTATTCGACTTCAGTCTTATACAATAACGATTTTCTTGTAATGTATGTAGGTTCTACTGGACTTCTCATATACTCACCCATATTTTAATGTGATTATAATTCATCGACCGTGATACTTTTCCAGTAGGCGTCTTTTCTGGATCACGGCGAATTTTAATCAGATTCTTTTTTTCCATGCCACCTACTGTGTTAATATAATGCCTTTCTGAAAACGCAATTCCATACTTCTGAACAAGCCGCACAAGTAAACCTTGAAGTAATACTTCGCGCTTTGTAGAATTAAGAATCGTCAAAATTTCGTGTTCCAAATCGATTTCTCCATCAATTGTAGGATCTGGGTAATCATAGTCAAACAGAACCGCTTGACCGGCTCTTTCATTTTCCACTATTTGCTTCCACTTTTTATGCATATTATCTGCCATTAATATAAGACCATCAGGGCTATCGGTGCCAAAAATAAGTCTATACTTGGGTAGATGACGCGTCTTTTGCTTTATCGGAATATTTACTACGTATTTAAAAAGAGATTCGATCTGCTTCAAGTACTCTCTAGAAAACCTCTCCTCGGCCTGCATCATGGTTATTTTGCGATCTAGAACATCCTTAATGATTTGTTGCCAATAATCCCCATTCGCAATTCTATCCATTTTGGAAATGCTATTAGCCTCATCAATTTCGTAATCGCTGTCGGCTATCAAGTTGTCTAACAAGTGTTCACATTTTAGAAGCCTAAAACCTTCCCTAAGGAATCCAATCGAGTTGAAGTTTACCAGCATCTCCAGTGTATTAAAATTCTTTTTCTTTATGCTAACAAATCTTTTAAAATCAAGGCTTTTAATTCCGTACGGGTCAACATATACAAAGACATTATTGGAAGAACTCATTTCCAAAACCTTGCTAAGATTGTCTTCGAATGTACCTGCCCAAACTGAACAATTCCGATATCCTTTGAGGTTAAACTCCAATTCCTTATAGTATTTGCTTTCGATAAATACAGCAGATATATTTCGGTTTAACCTTCGTTCATCAGAAAGTATTCTTTCAATGTGTTGGGCAATAATTATCGGTGAGCCGATAGACTGGTCATCAAATCTGCCCTTCCCGGCAAAACAGTCAATTATTACCAACGGCTTTCGGGTGGTAAGGATTTTTGCAATGTAGGGCGTTAGATAGTAGTCAAAAATCTGATCTTTTATTATAGACCAGCCTTTCTTCTTCTGAAAGAAGTTCTCAACACTACTCACAATGCCCCCTCCCGAACATATGTTTGCTTAAGTATACTCGAGATGGTAACTTTTTGCAACTCTGTTCATGTTTATTTCCAAATCAGGTAGTCAAATTGCATTGGTCAATATTAATAGCGTTCCAGAAATGACTCTTATGGAATGTTTGTCCACCGCCAGGTCAACTATGTTGACCTGCAATGGTTGTACAAACGGCTAGATCTTTGCAGTATTACATCTACACCATAATTCTTTCGCTCCTCGAACGAGCTAAGCATCCATTAATCGGGAATCAAATTAAGGCTTAGATGTAGGTAGCGAGCAGGATAATCGTTATTCCCAGCAAGCCCCCTATATACCGCCAGCGTGAGTTGGTCCGACGTGCCTCCGGCCATAGCTGCCGCAGCACAAGGTATACCATGACCCCGCTGGCCAGGCCCATGAAGAACCCAAAGTAGTGAGGCAGAATCGATACCGCCAGCTTTCCCAGGAGGAATCCGAGCGGAGTAACCAACCCCACCGCCAGGATTTCCAATCCAGCCTTTATCCTTCGCCGGCCTCCCATCAATAGTGGAGCCGCTATGGCCATGCCCTCGGGGATGTTGTGTATACCAATTCCCAGCGCGATGGCTGCAGCCGTGCGGCTGCTCACTTCATACCCCAGGGAGATTGCCATCCCTTCGGGGAGATCATGGAGCGCGATCCCCAACATGATTAGATAACCGATACGGATCATGCGGCGACCATTTCCATTGCTCCGGGGGTTTGTGAGCATGGTAATCAAGGCGATAAGCGCCCAACCGGCCAGAGCGCCGAAGATGAAGCCTCCCCTGCCTCCGCTGACCAGGACGGAGGGGATGAGGTCAAAAGCAACTACCGCAACCATTACCCCGGCCGCCAAACCCAAAAAAAAGGACAGCTCCTTTCTCCCTATCCTGGAGCGCAGAAAGACCAGAACCGCTCCCAGGAAGGTGCAGGCTCCTGCCGCCATGCTTAAACTAAAGCCGCTTAAGACCATACAAAAACCCGCCTTGGTTTTTTTAAAACTTATGGCGGGTCACGTCATCTGATGTGTAAAAAGCGTTTACATATTAGTTTGAAACATAGACCTCGTTTTTCAGTCAATCTACCGTCTGCTCCGGCGCTGGAGTTCATCAAGCCGCCGGCCGCATGCAGCCAATGAAGATTTTCATGAACACCCTGTCCCTCTGCCCAAGTGGAGGCCGGAGGGGCATGCTGCCAATGAAGAATTATATGAACAAGGTTTCGACTTCCCCCTGCTATTTGTGCGAACAACAGTATTTCTGCTTTTTGGCTTTGAAGGCCTCCAGGTGATGCTGTTCATCCATAACAATCCGGTTCAGCAGTTTTTTAACATACTCGTCGTCAATCATCTCGATGTGTCTATTGTAGTTAATGATCGCCTGCATCTCCGCTTCGATATCAGCAGACAGCATGTCACAGATATCGTATCCGTAGTAAACCAGATCGCCTCGCCACCACTCCATGCCGCGATTTGTTTTTACCCCAAGTTTTGGCTGCCCGCCAAGTTGTATAATCGTTTCCCCCAGCAGCTCCATATGGGTCATTTCTACAATGCTGATACATTCCAGAAGCTCAGCCACGTCCGGGTAACTGTCATACAGTACCTGGTGGTGATACAAATACTGGGCTGAAGCCGTAAGTTCGCTTACTGTACCCGCCATGTCATCCATCAGGAGACGGGCATAATAAAGGTTGGGTTTTTCAACCTTGGGTTCCGGATAAGGTGCCTGGTAGGCGCACCATCTGGGCTTGGAATGCTCATCCTGGCTTCCTCCCTGGACTCTTGAACCAACCTTCGCCGCGGGCCAGCTCTTTTTTATATTCACTTTTTAACTCCCCCCGACATATGACCTTATTGAATAATATGCCGGAAGGATAATAGTGGTTCGTTTGTTATACCAAGGAATGAGTTCTATGCATTGACAAAACCGTTTATGGCCTTATTTAACTCTTCCGGCTGCTCGATCATGGTCATATGACCGGCGTTTTCGATGGTTACAAGCTTTGAACCCTTGATGTTTTCGTGCAGGAAGTGGGACAGTTTCAACGGAGTCATCTTGTCATCCAGCCCCACTACGATCAACGTCGGGTGTTTTATCTCACCTATCCTCTGGGTGACGTCAAACACACTGCAGGCCAAAAAGTCCTGGTAAAAGGTATTTACCGGTACATCGGCCTGACCGGCAATGAACTCATCAATCATTTCCGGATTGGCACGGGGCGAAAAGGACAACCTAACAAAAAACGGATCCATCCGGCCTTCCGCCAGGGCCTCCAAGAGTGCCGGCGCAACCTTCAACCTGGCTCCCGTTCCGACCAGCACCAGGCCGTCGATGACTTCCGGCTCCTCCAGAGCTATGGTGAGGCTGATGGCGCCTCCCATGGACTGGCCCACCAGGTACAAGGGCCGGGGAGCATCAAGACTCCGGATAAATTCCGCAACCCTCCGGGCGTACTCTCCAATATCATTAACCGGCTGACCTCCCGACCGGCCATGCCCGGGCAGGTCAATCGCATACCCGGCGAAACCTGCCGGCAGGTTTTCCATCTGCCGGAGCCAAAGGCTGTGATCGGCTCCGGCGCCGTGAATAAAAACCAGGCTCCCCCTGGCGTCAGGCGGCCGGTTGACCGCATAAAACATATCTTCTCCCAGCACCGTAATCGTTGCCATTTTCCACCCTCCCGGTTAAATCTGCGTGCTGCTAAAGCTCACCGGCAAAACCGTAACCCGCATCTTCGATGCTTTTTTTCATGTCATCCAGGCCTACCCGGGCCTCGTCGTACTCTACGGTAACTGTGCCCTGATTCAGATCAACCTCGGCTCGCTTAATCCCCGGCAAAGCCAGCAGAGAACTCTCGACCGCCTTCTGGCAATGCTTGCAGCTCATACCGGTAACCTTTAATTGCTTTATACTCATCTCACACCCTCCTATCTTTTTTCATTTCAAGGGCTCTTGTGATTAACCTGAATTTCAACAATTGGTCAAAATATCCTTTGTCCCTTACAAAAATCCAGGCAAAGATTGGTCGCAAATCACATAAAAAACACGGTATAATGTCAGTTTGGCCAATAAACTGACATGTATACCGTGCAAGCCAACGAGCAGTTGGATTTCTCTAATTTACCGCACCGGTCAAACGCAGGTTTCACCGGCCGGCTTATACCATTCTAGTTGTCCTTTAACTTCCCTAATATGTACTCAATGCTGCGGGCGATCAGGGCGGCGGCCTCGGCTCGGGTTAGGGGATCGTTGGGCCGGAATCTATCTGCCGGCTTTACTATTCCTATTTCCGCAAGCCACTTTACATCCCGCTCCGCCCAGTGATTGACAAGGTCGTAAAACATCTCAATACCCTCCTTGAATGTGGCAATAAACCTTTCAGGAGTTTGATACTCTGCAATCAGCCGGTTGATATCATATCCCGGCAGTTCAAAATGGGGTCTGTCCTTCAAGGTCTTGAAATCTCCTCCCCACCGCAGTCCCAGGGATTTGCCCAACTGACCCACTCGATCATACAGGTCGAGGCGCTCCCAGTTTACCTGCCCCCGGATCACCACCGCGAAATCGAAGGCCAGTCCCCAGCAGTGCATGCTGTAGGGATAGCGGACATTGGTAACTATTTTTCCGGCTTTGGTTCTCCCCTGAGCATATAATGCATCCTGTTCCTCCCGGGTGCGCAGGGTTTGGGTAATTATTATCTCGATGTTGTTTCGCCGGGCAAGGTCGATAAGTTGACGGCAGAGAGTTTGCAGCCGGGGATGCAAAAGGTTGATGTCCTTCACACTAACCCTCCTTGCGATTTCGACCCGTACCTAGGCAGTTCAATATTTCTCAGCGAACGAACGTCTAGGATAAATCTTGTTTTTCCAGGTATTGGATCTGATATCTGTAATATATTGTATTCATTGGTAAATGTTGAGGTTCCCGTTGCAGCTTCCAGCCGGGTATCAGGTGCAACAACCCGACCGTAAGGACTGTCGGTAGGGGTAATATTCCATTCAGTTTGGCCATACTTTTAGGCAAGGAGGTGTTTACTGGTGCGTCGAATTGCCGGTGAAATTCGTGGTTTCCTGGTTGCCGTATTATCTGCTTTAATACTGGGTTCAGTGCTGGCTCTAGTCGTTTACTGGAGTCCGTTGAAGGAGACACTGCTTGATCCCCTCGCTGATTTCACCCTTATGATAAGCGTATTCGTGGGTGGCTGGTATGCAGCTTTCCATACGGGCAACCGGGGGCTTGTCCGAGGCGTTATTATAGGCTTGATGTTCTTCACGTTAATGTTCCTGATAACCCTGGCGGTCAATCCCGCGCTTGTCTCTCTCGGTTCTGTAATTAAGGATCTGCTCTTTGCAGTGGCTTGCGGCGGACTGGGAGGCATACTGGGAGTGGGAATGGCCAGTTAGGAAGGTCTAATGATTGCACAACCATAAGACAAGGCCGACTACAAGCATGAGCGCACCAATCATCAGCCCAAGGGAAAAACCCTGATGCCTGCTGTCTCCACAGAAAAGGAGTAGCACGCTACTCCTATCCTATTAGTTTTAACAAAATCTTACGGATAAACCTGGGAAGCCGGAAATAATAAACGCGCAACTCGGTCACCCCTCTAGGTTTTGATTTATTATACTAGGGATGCACCAAAAAGGTTCATACTTATTTTGAGCCGGCAAACCATTCGGTCAGTTCCCGTTCCAGATCGGCATACCCGATCTCGACTATACTGTGAGCCGGCATGCTTTCCCGGAAAAGACTGCTGTATGCACGTCCCGACGGGGGGTGGCAGAAGCGGCGGTCCAGTACCACCACGACGCCCGAGTCAACCTCGCTTCGTATCAGGCGACCAGTTCCCTGGCGAAAACGAATAACCGCTTCCGCCAGCGAATACTCCTGAAAGGCATTCCTTCCCTGTCGGGTCAACAACTCCGTCCAGGCCTCCACCAGGGGTTCCGTGGGAGGGCGAAACGGAAGCCGCGTTAAGACCAGGCAGTTCAGCATGTCACCCGGCAGATCAACCCCTTCCCAGAATACCTCCGACCCCAGGAGCACGCCGTCGGGCCTGGCTGCCAGCCTCGCAACCAGGGTGCCGTAGTCGCCGTCCTGATACTGGCAGATCAGGCGTTCCGCCAGATCTGACCCCTCCTCCCTTAACAGGTTGGCCGTCTGCAGCAAAAGGCTTTTGGCGGTAAACAAAACCAGGGTGCGACGGCGAACAGTGCAGGCAATAGTCTTGATACACCGGGCGATCATCTCTGCATACCCGGAACTCCCCGGTTCCGCCAAGTCTCTCACCGCCAGGGTGCGGCAGTTGCGTTCGAAATCGAAGGGCGACGGTGAAGTCCATTCCCTGATGCGTTCCGGCTCCAGTCGATCCAGCCCCAAACGCCTTTTCATGTACTGGAAACTCCCGCCCACGGTAAGGGTGGCGGAAACCATGATGAGGGAACTCAGTCCCGGGTACAGCAACTGATTGAGCTCGCTTCCGATATCCAGGGGAGCGGCTGCTGCCAGCGACAAACCGTTAGCGTCGGCCTCTACCCAGACCACCACTTCGTCGCTCTCCGAATCCAAGCTCTCCGCAATCATCCAAAGATTCGACGCCTTTTCCCCCATCTCGCCGGCGAGGCCGGCCAGGGTCAGTTGCTCCCCTTCGTCAGCAATCAAACGAGCGATCTCCTGCAGCGAGAATTGAATATCATTTAGGGCCGCCGCCATTCTGCGGCATTCCCGGCTCAGTTCTTCCGCTCCTGTCATTCCGGGTTTGATGCGCCGGGCACCCGGGGAGCCCAAAACATCCGCTATTTCACAGGCAGTCAAGCTTTGCAGGCAGTGACGCGCCAAGTCGGTAAGATGGGCGACCTGTGTCAGTTCATTAAGACACTGGGGGTAGCGGGCCTTCAATGAAGCCAGGTAGCCTCTTTCGATGCCGTGCCTTTTCTCGAAAAGCCTGGCCAGGAGCCACAAGCCCTCGTCCACCGCAAAGGAGATTCCCAGTTTTTCGAAAGCAGCCCGCTCCAGGTTGTGGGCCTCATCGATTATAAGGCGTCGATACGACGGCAGGATGTTGTTTTCCATGGCCGTATCACTCAGCAGCAGGGCATGATTGACTACAATGATGTCGGCCTTGTTAAGCTTCCGCCGGGCAACAAAGAAGTAGCACTGGTGATACCAGGAACAAAGGTTGCCGGTGCAACCGTGGCGCCGGCAGTTAATACGCTTCCATAGAGACCCACTCTGGCTTTCCCATCGCAGTTCCTGCAAATCACCCTCTCCTCCCCGGGCCAGCCAAATGCTGAGTCCCACCATGAGACGCCTTTCCTCGGGGGACAGGTCTGCAGGATTGTGCTTCAAGCTGTACCACCGGGCCAAACAGAGGTAATTGTCCCTTCCATAGGCAACCTGCCAGTTAAAGGAAACCGGCAGCAGGTCGGCCAACAGCGGCAGGTCTTTTTCCGCCAACTGGCGCTGCAGGGCCTTGGTTCGCGTTGATATGACCACCTTTTCCCGGTGAGCCATTGCCCAGTATATCGAAGGAACCAGATAGGCCAGGGTCTTGCCCACTCCGGTGCCGGCTTCCGCCAACAGGAACTCATCCTGCTCCAAGGCGGCGCATACTTCCTTCGCCATCTCCTCCTGTGCAGGGCGGTAACAGTAGGATTCCATATTCCGGCTAAGAAGCCCTATGGGTCCAAGGATGCTCACAACCTGAGCACGGGAGAACTCGAGAACCGGTTCCGCTTCCGCTTCCGGTTTAATCTCCAGGTCTGGACGGTAATCCGGCACCGTCTCCAATATCAGCCCTTCACCGGCTGCATCCATGAACTCGAGCAGGGGATCCTCCGGCGGGAGCAGAGGTACGGCATCATGTAAGACCGTCAAGCCCAGTTGGCGAGCCTCCCGCCACAGCTCCTGCAAAATCCGGGAAAAGGTCTCGATCGCATCTTCTCCCGGCGCTCCATTCCAGGTCTCATCCGGTCGCAGTACGCTCCACAATTCCGCCAGGAAAAGATGTTTCCCCGAATCAAATACCAGCAGCGGCTTGCCGGGAGCATTCTGGATGAGATGCAGAAACCGACCGGTTAAAGCTTCGTTAACCGGCACTGATTTCAACTCACCGTTCTCAACAGTGAAAGCCGCTTGCTCTAAGACTCCTTTTTCTATATGGTTGAGCATCAGTACAACTTCCAAGCGAATCCTCCCCCCGGGCCTCACGGGCAATTGTGTTTACCCGGTCGACAGGGTTTTAACGCCTTCTGACTCCCGGTCGCCGACGGACTAAGACACAGGTTATCGGACATGATAATCAAGCCTTAATCCAAATGAAGCGCAACAACATTCCTTTTGTCTCCGTCGCGGCTCAGGTGGTAGACTCCCTCGACCTCCACCCCGCCCTCACGCAGTATCCGGTACGATTCTTCAACATCCTCGGGCTTGATTTTGATAGACAGGCCGCAGCTCGTGGATAACTCCCGGGGAGTAGGCATGATGACAAACCTGCGATTAGCCGCCTTCATCAACTTCTCCCCTTTAAGAGCATTCGAAGTAGAAGCAAAGGTGATCACGCAGAACTCATTCAGCTTAATCAGACTTCCAATATCATCAGGCTTGGTCAAGTCATATCTCTCCTACAACATAAAAGGTACCCTGACAGGTGGCAACGACTTTCTCTCCGCATACCACCTCGCCGGTGGTGAAGCAGATCTTCGCTCCCGCTTTATCTACCCGTCCTCGAGCGATCATTTCCTCACCCACGGGGGCGGACGCCAAAAAATTTATATCGCAATGAACCGTAACAGCTTTTTTGCCGGTAGTTCGCACCGCATTGGCCATCGCCGCATCCGCCAGGGTGGATACAAGCCCCCCATGGATCAGACCCAGGGGATTACCGTGTCTGCTCTCTGTCTTCACCGCCATCTCCACCCAACCGGGACCCAGAGTTTTAGTCAGGATGCCGAGCAATTGATAAAAGGGAGCCTGGGCATTTGTAGCCACGATGGTGTTATAAATCCTCTCATCAATACCTTTGTTCACGGCTTTCATCATTTAAACAACTCCCGTGCTGCATAATGAATAACTACAACGATTATAGGTTAAGCGGGGTTATGGAGCAAGGACAGTCCCCGGTCAAATCCAGTTAAAATGATGTTGGGAGCACTTACGGCGGAAACCGAGACGGTTAGCCTCTCGGGTCCCGGCGTTACACCAGAAACAGTTTAATCGGATAGCCTTCGACGTCGGCCGCTGTTCAGCCGGACAGCGGAACCGGGAAATACCGGATTGACCAAGGGTTCATGGGTCGCAAGCCGAATGGGTTGTTTTATTGTACGACCGCAGCGGTTTGTGGTAAACTTAATCTAAATTTCCCAACAACCCCGCAGGAACACGCTTTTCGAAGTCGACCAAGCGCTACATCCCATGGGAAATCAACTTGTCGGACTTTGGGGTCCAACCCCTCAACACGGTGCATATCTCCGGACGTAAATGGACTGCAAAACGGGATACGGGCAATTATTCTATGTTTAAGCGTTATTATCAGGGTTAATGGGTTTTATTAACATAGAATCCATTTGCATATTATGTTTTAGTGTGAACAAGGGGGGTAGCAAGTGAAGGACAAAAGGATGACCTTAAAAGAAGCCGTCGCCAAGTATACCTGGGACGGATGTACTCTGAACATCGGCAGCATCTGTGCGCGTGAACCGATGGCGGTTGCACATGAAATCATTCGCCAGGGCAGAAAGAGCATAACCTTTATAACCGACACCACATCTGACCCGGCGGAATTAATGGTCGCGGCCGGCTGCTTCAGTCGGATTGAGGCCGCTTATATCTGGATTGGGGTGGTCGGACAGGGCTACAATATCCGTCGCGCGGTGGAAGAAGGCATTCCCAATCATATCGAAATCGAGCCCTACTCCAACTACACGGCGGGACTCCGTTTGATGGCCGGAGCAATGGGAGTTCCTTTTCTTCCTACGAAGTCGGTCCTGGGCAGCGATATCATTACCTACAATCCCAAAATAAAAGTAATCGATGATCCATACGGGAGCGGACCGGTTGCATTGGTGCCGGCCGCCACTCCTGACACCACCTTCATTCATGTTCAACGCTCCGACATGGCAGGCAACTGCCAGATATGGGGTATGCTCGGCAACGACGATTATGCGGCCCGAGCAGCGAAAAACGTGGTCATTACCTGTGAAGAGATTGTCCCCACCAGCGAGATACGTAAAATCCCCAATATGACCGTTATTCCGGAATATGTCGTATCGGCGGTGGTGGAACTGCCGTTTGGATGCCATCCCCTGTCCGTAACCGGATGTTACTGGATGGATAATCCCTTCCGTCAGGAATTCATAAAGGCCTCCAGGACGAGAGAGGGGATCTTAGCCTGGATGGATGAGTGGGTATATGGTGTGGAAGATCATCAGCAGTACCTGGATAAGGTTGGAAGAGACCGTTTGGCCAAACTCAAGGAATTGGAACAGGACAACTGCATGATTCCCGAGATCATATGGAGAACGAGGGAGGGAATGTGATGAAGAAATTCGCCGAGGATTATACAATCTCCGAAATGATGGCCGCCGTCTGTTCATTGCAGATCAACAATGACGATGTGGCTTTCGTCGGAGTGGGGATTCCCCTGATGGCCGGTGCAGTGGCGGCAGCCACCCACGCGCCGGACGTTATCATTGTCTATGAAGGCGGCGGTGTTGGGGCGAAGAGCCGAAGGATGCCCTGGACCATTTCCGATACACCGACCACCGACAATGCCCTGGCGGCAACCGCCATGCATCGGGTATTTGGTGACCAACAGCGGGGCTTTATTACGGTGGGCATTATCGGCGGAGCGGAAATTGACAAGTACGGCAACCTGAACACAACCACCATCTTTGGGGAGAACGGAAGCTACCATCACCCCAAGGTCAGATTACCCGGCAGTGGCGGAGCCAATGATATAGCCTCATCGGCCAGGAGAACGGTTATTGTTATGCGCCTTGAGAAGGGGAAATTCGTAAACAAGGTAGACTTTATCACCAGCCCCGGTTTTCTCTCCGGTCCCGGTGCTCGGGAAAAAGCCGGCCTTTTGGGCGGCGGCCCCAGCGCGGTGGTAACGGACCGCGGCCTTTTCAAATTCGATCCGGAAACCAAGGAGATGTATTTGGAAGCCATATACCCGGGGATGAACGTCGAGCAGATCAAGGAACTAATAGATTGGGATTTGAAGGTTTCCCCGGATCTGTACGTGATGGACCCTCCAACCGAAGAGCAGATCGCGGTTATGCGCACCCTGGACCCAATGGGGACGGTTTTGGGCCGCAAGTCCTTGCGGGGTGAGATTGAACCGTTTGATGTATACTATAACTCTCTGAAAAAGTCGTACCAGGGCCGGACCATTACTCTGTAAATTGGACCGTGACCCCATGGGTCAGTAAATGCGGGGAAAGCGGGTCAATCCCCTGGCTTTTTAACAACGCCTTGAATGAGAGAACCCCGAGTGAAGGGGTTCTCTTTGTTCGTACGTTTGGCAGGATTATGCTTGAAATACGCAGCAAGGCTTTGTAGCCGCCCGCCCATTACATATGAGTTTTACTTGACAAATACTCTGATTTCAGAATACCGAAGTAAGCCAGGTCCTCATATTTTCCCCATTTCTTAACGTGCTGACGAAAAGTGCCCTCGTATTTTAATCCGGCTTTGCTCATGACTTTCATAGAAGCCGGATTTTTGGTCATAGCTGCCGCCCATATCCTGTTTAAATTCAATTCTTCAAAGCCAAACGCAATTACTCTTTTTGCAGCTTGGGTGGCATACCCGCAACCCCAATAAGATACTCCAAACCAGTAGGACAGTTCTCCTCTATTGTGTTCTTCATCTATTCGAAGCATTGCGTTTCCCACTAACTCATTCTCAGACCTTAACACAACAGCAAATATAAACGCTTCGCCTTTGGCCGCTCTTTCTTGGATGTGTTGATATCCATGATAAAGCTTCTTCTTTGGTAAAGGGATAAGGAACAATAAGCGTAGTTTCAGCAATTCGTTTATCGCCGAATAATTGAGCTGCTTTCTGGGAATCGGATAAAACGAATGGTCGTAGTATTAATCTCACTGTCTCCAAGATTGGTATCATAAAGGCAGCCCCTTTAGACCTTTCTGAATACCGCAAAAACCTGCAGGGGATACCCCGAGTCGTCGGCTGCCAGCTTGGCCCTGTCCGCTTCTGAAAGGCGCTCCAATGCTTCCGGTGACAGGTAATCGAAGGGGTTCATCTCTACCACTTCCAAACCCTGGTCCTGGAATAAGCCGGCCAGGCTGGCGGGTTCCCAGTGATGCAAATGCAGCATGGCCGGGAAAGTAGCCCCGCTGGATTCCTCCTGCAGCCTCTGATACAGCTCGCCATTGGCATTGGGAACGGTGACAAAGATCAGAGCCCCGGGCCGGGTCACCCTGGCAAACTCCCGGATCACCTTGGATGGATTATAAGTGTGCTCCAAAACATCCAGACATACGACCACATCAAATTCCTCATCGGGAAAGCCAAGCCTGTCCAGACTTCCCTGGATGAATGTCGGCTGCTTCCGGCTTTTCTCCAGGATGCCGTCCCTGATTAAAGCCCTGCTCCCGCCGAAGATCTCTCCCATTTCCGTCTCAATGAGGCCAATTAACCGGGACAAAAAGGAATCGTTTCCCTCCCGCAACATATTGGCCATCCCCCGGGCCCGACTGAGACGAGGTCTGCAGGCGTCAATACCCGTGACCTCAAGGTGCCGGCTCATCACCAGGGAGGCAAACCCGGCACCGCAGCCGGCATCCAGGGCTTTGCCCTTCAGAGCTTTAATCTGCGGGTATACCAGATTTAAAAATGAGTACTCCCCGCCGGAGGAGAAGTTGATCAGGGCAATGACCTCATTGAAGGCAAACAGGTCACCTTGATTGAGTTCCGCGGCCAGATTGAGCCGAAACCAATTTCTGGCCTCAGGCTGTGCGATTAAAAGCGGTATCAGCTCATCAACCCCCGAGATGCCGAATTGGTTCCTGGTCTTGGCTTTGGCCGCGGGCGGCAAGCGCTCCCAGGCACACTGTATGAAGAAAGGATAACAGGTGTTGGCGCTGTCATCGAACATTATACAGTGAGCCGGGTCCGCCTGGCGGATATCCGCCATGGTTTCAAAGAAGGACATCTGGAATTGGAAGGCTTCACGATCGCTCTGCATGAACATGGAAGCCAGGCTGTTGGGTGTTTTCTCCAGATCGCCCGGCAGCAGTGCCAGTATCCGTTGCGCTATTTCCGGGGCCGTATGGTTGAGGTAGTAATCAAAGAACCGCTCCAAAATCATAAATTCACCCCTGCTGTTTATTAATGTTCAGCCAAGCAATAGGCAGAACCTGTGGGTCCTCCGGTTACGGTTTTAATCAAATCGGCAATAATCCACCCGTTAACTGGGAAACCGGTAACAAAGAACAAGTCACAGCAATTGCAGGACATGACGGTATTCACCCCGCTCGGGACCATCCCCCAGCTGCCAGCTGAATTCCACCTGAAAGGAGGCCTGACCCCCGATTATCTCTATATAAGGCCTGATGAGCAACCCCGAGGCATCATATCCCAGCTCGCTATGGGTGGGAAACACGTATCCCCGGTAATAGCTCTTCACTGCCGGTTCAATCACTACCCGTTTCATTTCGGAGCCGGTATCGAATTCCCAGAACAGGGAATTGCGAAAGGTTCTTCCCCGGCCGTTTATGTTTTCGCAGACGTAGGCTATCCTGCGGGGTTGCGGCAGGCGGTTCACTTCAGTCCGGTAAGAGCCCTCCCGGGTGACCGGGCGCAGCACTTCATAGACCACCTCACCGGCTTCTCCCTCCATCCCCAGCCAGGAGGAGGGTTGCAGCTCCCTCTCATCTGAAGGCACCACCGAGGTAACCAGTTCCGGCACCATACAAACCGGATCCTGAACACTTCCTTCAATAACCTGAACCTCAATCGACATAGAGAATGATTTGTCGTTTACGCAGAAGTTTTTGCAAACCTTGAGCGACACGGGCACATCTCCCCGGGGCAAGTGCACAATCTGTTCCAGATTTATAACGGCCTCATCCCCCTGGTTTTCCGTATTAACCAGCCGAAATCCGGCCGCTTCCTGCGCCAGAGGAACCCATTTCCCATCTTTGAAGGCTGCAAAAGAAACGCCCATGCTGTTGCGGCACCGCTCCACCCGTCCCCCTTCCGGGTAGAACTCCTCCTTAAGTTCGGAATCTGTTTCCGTGAAAACAAAGGAATGGCTTACTGCCAAGACCTCACTGTAAGCAACGGGGAAAAGCATCTCCTTTTCCAGGTATTCCAAGAGTTCCGCCAGCCCCTGGTTCTCCCCGACGGCATGATGGAATAGCACCTGCCCCCTCCGGACATGGATAACCACCGTCTGGTGCCCGGTTCGCACAACAACCTCATCTTCGCCGTCCATATCCCAATCCCGGATTTTGATCTCCGGCCAACGGTGTGCATCACCCTTAAGCTGCTCCCGTATCCTGTCCGCCAGCCTTTCCGCCAGTTCCAGGTAGGCCAGCCCCTGCAGATCGAAATAGGCACATGATCCGTAGGACGGATGCCGGCTTGCCCAGCGTGGGTCCTCCTGGTAAGCCAAATTCCTCACCCGCTGAATAATGCGGTAAGCGCGGGCCAACTCCTGCGGATAACTGGCAGCCAGGATCTCCTCCACGACCCTGAACCGGTGGGGCGAATCCATTACCGTGTCCCGGAGCAGCAACCCGGGAAGTCCGGATATCTCAACATTCTGCAGCACCCATCGATCTATCTCCTGAAGCCTGCGCTCCAGGTCCCGCTGTCGAGCCATCACCTTGCGCAGCCTTTCATCGCCAAAGGTTACCCCACGAATCCCCCGCCTGGCGGTCCAATTCTCCCATTCCGGGTAGGAGCGGCTGGTGGCTGCCGGGTAGGTATCAAGATAACCCTGCTGTTTCAGGTAGGATTTCAACCCACAGAACCTGAGGTCCGGGTCCTCCCTCACCAACCGAACGAATTCCAGCAGCCAGGAGGTATCTCCCTTGGGGTCCTTGCTCCACTGCCCGAACTTTTCGGCGTCCTCAAAGATCACAATTACAGGCTCCAAATCCTTCCCCAGCCTCCGAGCCATCTCAAGCGACCTTTCAGCCGCATCCTTCAGGTAGCACAAGTACTGCCCCGGTTTGATCAAGCTGCGGTCACCGTCGGCAAAAGGCCTTCGCTTTAACAGCCGGTAGCGGAACTCGGAGTGTACCGGCAGGACAAAATACTCCTCCCCCCCGATCTCATCCCGCAGCCCGAAAAAGAGTATCTCGGGCGGAAGGTGCGAAACGGTAGTACGGGAATGGGGGTCGTTGATACCGAAGTGCTGGCGGCAGTAATCGTACGGGCCACCCGGGTAATTGAAATGGGGTTCGTAAAAGGTCTCGGCATCCAGATAGAAAACAGGCGCGGCTCCCAGCATACGGGCCGCCACCGCCAGGTTATACAGGGTCCATTCTCCGGCCTCCCTTTCCACCACATGTATTCCTTCCCACTCCTGGGGATTAACACCCAGGAGCCGGGTGGTAAGGTTTGCATATTCCCGTACCTGAAACAGGATATCATCGGGTCGGGCCGATAACTGACTGAACGCCTCGTCGGCCAGCCCGCCGATTAAGCCGAATCCGTCTTTTTGAAGCAGGGCCTTTAACCTCTGCAGGTAAGCGGGCTTCTCCTGTGCCAGCCAGAGCAAGAGCGGACCTGAAAAATGCAGGTTTATGAAAAACCCGGGTTCCCCCGAGGCGGCTTCCAGGAATTCAAGCCAGGGGATGTAGGAGTTCCGATATACCTCCTCCCGGGTATGATATAACTGAAAATGGGGTTGGTGAAAATGGGGACAGAAGGCGATGTTGGCTTGCAAAAGGATACCCCCTCAACAACTTAATGGACCCAAACCGCAAAGGCGGAAACCGGCCAAAGCCCGTGCCGGCTAAAAGATGTCATCCTCCTCTTCCACCTGTTGCAGCCATTTCTGGTTTTCCAAACTGAACTGGTTCATCCGCACCATCTCGACTAACCGCACCAGCTTGCCGTAGTGTTCCAGGAACCTCTTCACGGCGTAGTCTCGGGTATGGTTGTTGCTTACCATGAAAAACCAGTCACTGCTCTCCATCAGCATCAGTTCCTTAACCGCCTGGGTTCGAGCCCGGATAACGAGATCGCTCCCGGTTAAGTTGTCAATGCTCCTCAGTTCCTCTCGGGCCTTCTCGATGGTCTCCCACATCCATGAGGTCTCCTGGTTGAACCATCCGAAGTGCTTGCCGCCGGTACCCCACGAGGACTCCAATAACCGTGCCTGCGGAAGGTCTTTCATCTCTTCCAGGACCATTCCCGGCAGGACCATCCTCCAGTTTTCCCGGAACGCCATCAGCCGCATCAGCTCTCCCAGCCAGTCGACCCCTTCCCACCACCAGTGGCCGAAGAGTTCGGTATCATAACAGGCTACAATCAGGGGTTCTGAAAAGCCCAATTTGTTGGCTTCTGCGGCGACAGCTCCCACCGTCTCCATAAAATGACGGGCATGTTCCTTGACCTTTTCCTGGGCCCGGTCGCGGTCATAGACCAACTTGGAATCCAGCTCCGACTGGCGGTTGGTGACCCGCCAGTATTTAAGCCCGGAACCGGGCTGCTGCTTATGAAACTCGCGGTAGCTGGAGTCCCCGGGATATCCGTAATCCTTTGACCATACCTGCAGACTGACCATGGTATTGCGGCCGAAGACCACCAGGGAACGATCTTTGAGGCGATAGGGGCTGTAGGTAGACAGGCCGGTTTTTTGAAATTCGGCAGTTTCCACCTCCAAGCCCGGGTTGGATCCCGAGAAGGCCTGAATCGGTCTTCCTCCCTCAACGGCATGGGCGTCAACAAAAAAGTACTTGATATCATAAAGCTCCAGTATATCCTCCAGCCCCTGGTAATAACCGCATTCCGGCAACCAGAAGCCCCGGGGTTCATACCCCAGGTGTTTAATAAAGCACTCTTTCCCCACCGCTATCTGGCGTTCCAGACTCTCACGGTCATGGATAAGGGGCAGGTAGGCATGGGTGGCGGAGGTGGCGAGAATCTCCAGGGGAACTTTCCTTGAGAGATCCTTGATTACGCCGATTAGGTCTTCAGCCATATCCATAGTGAAACAGTGACGGATATCCTGGTAGAAACGGCGGTAATCCATGGCAACCCGGGCCAGGTCTTTCTGCCCGTGAGCCAGAAAGGAACGCTCATCGGAGGCGGCTCGCCTTTCACACGCTCGCAGGTATTCAACAAACTCGGCACGGAGATAGGGTGAAGCAAGCTGCTCCATAAGCGTAGGACTGAGGCTCAAGGTGATGGGAGCAGAGATTCCATCATCCAAGAGGCCCATCCAGGTCCGCAATAAAGGGATGTATGTTTCCGCCATGGCTTCAAAAAGCCAGACTTCGCCGAATGGCCACCGTCCCTGGTGCTTGACATAGGGCAGGTGGCTGTGCAGTACCAACATAAACCTAGGGTTCACTTGGACTAGCCCCCTACCTGCAGTTTGCCTCCCAGGAACCGCATTTGATTAATCATGCTCACATACTTTCTGGTGATCTCGTTGGCTTTTTCCAGGGAAGACGCCTCGGTGTAAACGGTAAAGATGGGTTCTTCATCATCAGGAACCACCAGGCTCCAGCCCTCATCATGCCAAATCTTGATGCCCTGCGACAATTCCAGTTTTTCGTCCTTTAGGTGTTCCAGCAGTTTTCTCATAACCCCGGCTTTCTCATCAGCCGGACAGTGTACCTCCTGTTTATCCAGGTAAACATCGGGCATTGCGGCCACCAATTCGGACAGGCTGAGTTTTTCCTTGCCCATAAGTTCCAATATTTTAACCAGGGAGGTTATCGCATCGCACATGATTTGGAACTCGGGCATCTCATCACCTTCAAAAAGGACCTTGGTTTCCGTTACCCCCGTCACAATGATCCCGGTGTTTACCGCCTGGGATTTCAGCACCAGGCCGTCATACTCATGAGCCAGTTCCTCGATAACCTTGGGCGCGGCCACCGGTATCGGGACCGCCTGCTGGCGGGTAAATTTGAGCAGCAGATAACATACCAGAATAACCATCTGTTCATCGGTGATGACCTGGCCCTTTTCATCAATAAGCACCAGCCGGTCGGCATTTTGATCAATCAAGGCCCCGATGTCGGCCCCGTTCCTGATCACGGTTTCCTTGAGCACTTCAATGCCGGTGGCAATGTCCTCCAGGGTCTTGACTCCACGGCCCTCCTCCAGACCTTCCGGAGTAATGATGTTGCAGCCGATCCTGCTCAGGAGAACCGGCAGAAAGGAGGTAAAGTTACGGGCATCATAGTACAGGGCCACTTTGAACTGAGAATCACGAATAAGTTTAAAATCGGCGGTCTGCATAATACCTTCGATATACTGGGCGATAACATTGGAGAAGAATACGGTCTCGCCGACGCCCTCGGCATCCGTACGGGCGAAGGCTTCCCGGGTAAAAATGTTTTCCAACTTGCGCCGGGTGTTGGTGTGGATATTCATGCCCCATCGGTCAAAAAACTCCACCAAGAGAGCGGTATCATCATCGGGAGATTGGCGGATTTGAACGCCCCCGTCCGCTTGCAGCAGACGGGTTATATAACGGACAACTCCCGAGGTTGTAGTCCCCAGGTCATAAACATTGACGCCGGTGGAAAGGACACCCGCAGCAAAGGATCTCTTGAACATCTTGGAGGCGTTCAGGCTGTCGCAACCCACGGCTACGGACTTGCCGTTGCCGATCAAGGTGCCGTAGGCCGCGCCCAGCTTGGCCAAAAACTCAGGGGTTATCTCTAGATTAATCAGACCCGATACCCCGCGGGCTCCGAAGAGGAACTTTGACAATCTGGTTCCCCAGATTATGTTGGAGTTAACGGTCGTCCCGGCTTCAATGTTCTTCTCCGGCCAGATACGCACATCCATGCGCACGGTGCTGTCCGCACCCAGCACACAGTCATCACCCAGCACGGCACCCTCCAAAACGGTATTGTTTCCCTTCAAAACCGCGTTGCTGCAGATAATGGATCCGCGCAGCTGGGTCCGCTTGCCGACAAATACCTTATTCCAGAGGATGCTCCTCTTGACCGAGACCCTCTCATTCAGAGTCGAGCCTTTCCCGATAACAGAATAAGCCTCTACAGCGGCCCCGCTCTTGATACGACTTCCGGCACCGATATAGCAAGGAGGCTCAATCTTAACACCGGAAGCGATGGTAACGCCTTCACCCATATAAATGCCGTCGCTGACCTCGGGGGCATCTATTTTAACTTTTACCTTCCCTTTCAGGATGTCATAGTTGGCCTGCCGGTACTGGTTGATGCTCCCGATATCACACCAGTATTCAGGGCACAGGGTTGCATACATGGGTTTATCCTTGGCCAAGAGCAGGGGAAAGAGGTCCCGGGAAAAATCAAATACCTGTTTATCCTCAAACATATCAAAAATCTCAGGTTCCAGCACATATATCCCGGTATTGGCCAGGTCGCTGAAAGCCTCCGCCCAACTGGGTTTTTCCAAAAACCTGGTCACCCGGCCGTCATCGTCGGTCATCACAATCCCGTACTCCACCGGGTTGTCAACTCTGGTCAAGGCCAGGGTGGCCATCGCCTTTTTCTGCCGGTGAAAATCGATTACTCGTTTCAGATCTATGTCGGTAAGGGTATCACCGCTTATGACCAGGAAGGTCTCATCCAGGTAGCGGCGGGCATTGCGCACACTGCCGGCGGTGCCCAGCGGAAACTCTTCCACGAAATATCGCATATTTACTCCAAACTGGGAGCCGTCCCCGAAGTGCTGCTGGATGGCACCGGGCAGATAAAAGAGGGTTACAATTATATCTTCAAATCCATGAGACTTCAACAGCTCAACAATATACTCCATAACCGGACGGTCCATTACGGGAACCATCGGTTTGGGCTGCTTACAGGTCAGTGGTCTGAGCCGGGTACTCTCACCCCCGGCCATTATAACAGCCTTCACTATACCACCCCGTCTTTCCTGGCTCTGCTGATTACCGAATGATAAATTTGAGAGGTTTTGGCGCCAATCTTATCCCAGTTGTATTTTTCCGCAATAACCTTCAGGGCCTGAAAACGTAGGCGATTGGCAAGGCGCGAATCTGACAGAATGCGAATCAAAGCCGACGCCAAGTTTTCTTCGTCGAGAGGATTTACTTTAAGTCCGGTTTCTCCGTGTGTGACGATCTCCGCCAGCCCTCCCACATCGCTCACCACCACCGGGGTACCGGACGCCATGGCTTCAAGGGCTACGATGCCGAACGGCTCATAAAGGCTGGGGAAGACAGCCACATTTGCCCGGCGATATAACCGGTCTCGCAGGTCATCGCTGACATAGCCAGCAAACCATACCCTGTCACCCAGACCCAATTCCGCAACCAGTCTTTTCAATTCGGGTTCCTGCGGTCCCCGACCTGCTATTACCAGCTTGGCTGACGGCACAGCCTGCAGTACCAGGCGGAAGGCTTTGATAAGGATGGATACCCCTTTTTCCGGGACCAGCCTTCCTATGTAAAAAACCACCGGTTCGCCCTTGGCAATCCCCTCAAAATCCTGATCCGGAAACAGGTCTGTTACCCGGTAACGGTTCATGCTGGCACCGTTGGGTATAACCGCGATCCTTGACGGGCTGGGGTTAAAAAGGCTCTGTATCTCATCACGCATGTAATTGCTGCAGCAGACAATACATTCGGAATCAAGGATCAGGTTCCTTTCAATATCGTGAATCTCTTTCTGCATGGGATTGTGCAATCCCAGGTTACGACCGTATTCAGTAGCGTGAATGGTTGATACCAGGGGTACGTTAAGCACCCGGCTGAGTGACCGGCCTGCATAACCCACCAGCCAGTCGTGAGCATGAACCAGGTCAAAGCCTTTTTCCTGGTAACCAAGCCGGATTCCCTCCCGGATAAGCTCGGTATTAAAGCTGAATATCCATGACTTGAATCTCTTGGACCCCGTCAGAGGAGTCCCCACCCGGAAGACCTTAACCCCCTGGATTTCCTCGTAAGTTTCACAGCCGTCAACCAGGGGTGTCAATACATAGGTTTCAACACCATAGTTCCCCAACCGTCGTGAGAGCTCATAGACGTGTCTGCCAAGCCCGCCAATGATCTGCGGAGGGAATTCCCAACTCAGCATTAAAACCCGCAAATAATCTTCCCCCTTTGATTTCCTATTAAGTTCCACAATTCCATTCCCTTCTCCTCCTGTACAATTCGAATTCTTTTCTGTAGAATGAGACCATCAAGTTTGTAGGAGGCTAATTTTATGAGCAGAGTCGATAACGCCGTTGCTTATTCCCTCGAGAAAGCCGGTCAGCACCCGCAGTCCATGATCAGGGACCTTTCACTGGCTGCTTCCGGTTATCGCAAGATCGAATGGGCCAGGCGACATATGCCCGTATTAAACCTTCTGCAACAGGAATTTGAAGCTCAAAAGCCCTTGGAGGGCCTGAAGATCGCGCTCTGTCTCCACCTGGAGGCGAAGACCGCCTACTTGGCTCAGACCCTGATGAAAGCGGGGGGAGAGGTATTTGCGTGTGCCAGCAATCCCCTTTCCACGCAGGATGATGTGGTCGCGGCCATGGTCGACAGCGGTATTACAACCTTCGCCTGGCATGGCGCCACCCCTGAAGAATATGACATGCACCTGGCAGCCACCCTCGATTGTCATCCGGATGTCATAATTGATGACGGTCAGGACTTGATGGCCATGCTGCACAGGGACCGTAAAGATCAGGCCGAGAAAGTTATCGGCGGATGCGAGGAAACAACCACCGGTATTCACAGACTTCGTTCCATGGAACGGGAAGGTCTCCTGCTTTTCCCCGTGATAGCAGTTAATGACGCATACATGAAGTACCTCTTTGATAATCGTTACGGGACCGGACAGTCGGTGTGGGATGCCATCATGCGGACCACCAACCTGGTGGTAGCCGGTAAGAAAATCGTAGTCGCCGGGTACGGATGGTGCGGCAAGGGCGTTTCCATGCGGGCCAAAGGCCTGGGTGCTCAGGTAATCATCACCGAAATCGACCCCATTAAGGCCAACGAAGCCTTGATGGACGGTTTTTCGGTTATGCCCATGAGCGAGGCCGCTCCCCTGGGAGATGTATTCATCACCGTTACCGGCAACATAAACGTTATCCGCGCCGAGCATATTGAACGCATGAAAGATGGGGCTATACTCTGCAATGCCGGTCACTTTGACGTCGAGGTATCCAAACCGGACCTTAATCGGATTTCGGTTTCGAGAAAGCTCATCCGCAACAATACTGAAGAGTTTACCCTGAAGGACGGCCGCCGTATATACCTCCTGGGTGAAGGCCGTCTGGTAAACCTGGCAGCCGGTGACGGTCATCCGGCGGAGGTCATGGACCTCAGTTTCTCGCTCCAGGCCCTGTCATTGATATACCTGGTACAGAACCGCCAAGCGCTGGAGCCTCGGGTTTATAACGTACCTGCGGAAATTGACAATAAAGTCGCCCGCCTGCGGCTGAAGACTCTGGGAATATCCATCGATGAATTGACTCCGGAACAGGAGAAATACCTGGCGAGCTGGGAAGTCTAAGCCAACAATAGTTTGAGGGGGCGGTTATCCGCCCCCTCTCGAGTTCCTTCTCAAATCAACCGCTTATGGCCCTCCTTTCTGTTATTAACCCCGCTTTAAAACAGTTTAAATATCGAACAACCCTTTTGTCCGCCTGGTACTCGCCCCTCGCAGCCGGCTGAGTAAATATCCGCATTTACAAACATTAACATCATACAACCGCCCGGAGTTTGGAATGCTACTCCAAAGGGAGGATCAAGAATTAATGAATGTTAAGGGAGGCAGGGAATTGAAAATACGCAGGTTATGGCTCGCCTTGTTTTCATTCGGATTGATTTTCGGAGTTGCATACGTGATGAACGTTTGGGGTCCCGGAGCACCCCAATCAAAAAAGTTTCATTATCTTGCTGATGCCGAGGAAGCCGAACCCGGTAAGTTTTATACCCTGTCGGACTCCAGCGGCCGCATTATCCTGCAGACCGGTCTGCCGGTGGGGATTGGAGACGAATTCATAGATGAGGACAACACCCGTTACCGGGTTTCCTCTATGAACGGATGGAATGGAACCATGGTTCGGGTCTTTAAGCAGCCGGTCAGCAAGAAAGGGTTCTCTGCTTTGATCCGGCGGGCTGAGCCGGTTCAGGCCGATTTTGGCGATCAACCCCGGGTAGGCATTTACTGCACCCACTCCGACGAATCCTACAAGACATCTCAGGGCTCCACATCCGAAAGAGGAAGCGGGGCGATCTATCGGGTAGGCTATTCTCTGGCCTCCAGTCTGGTGGAAGACGGCGTCATCGTAGACCAGAGTTTTGCTACCCACGACCCCCATGACATCAACGCCTACGCCCGTTCGCGGCGCACCATGATGCAGCTGCTGAAAAAGGGTCCCAATGCGGTCTTTGATATCCACCGGGATTCGGCCCCACCCAAGGCCTACCTCACTTACATCACCGGGGTTGAATCGGCCAAGGTCATGATCGTGGTAGGGAGGCAGAATCCCAACATGGCGGCCAACCTGGCCTTTGCCGAACAGATCAAAGAACGGGCTGATGAGATGTATCCGGGCTTAATCCGCGGAATCTTCATCGGTCGGGGCAGCTATAATCAGGACCTCTTTCCCCGCGCCCTGCTGCTCGAGATCGGCACGTCGGAACTGCCCGAGCAGTACGCCCAAAACGCCGCCCATTGTCTGGGTGACGTCATCAGCACTTTGCTGTAATCCTTTATCCTTTAATCACCTGCACATGTACGCTGCGAGTACGAGGACCGTCAAACTCACAAAAATAGATCCCCTGCCACGTTCCCAGGACCAGCTTTCCTTCGCTGATGATCAGGTTCACCGCAGACCCCAGCAAACTCGCTTTGATATGGGCATCGGAATTGCCCTCGAGATGGCTGTACTTGGGCAAATTGGCCGGTGCTATGTCGGACAACCCCGTCAGCAGATCATCCACCACGCTGGGATCGGCGTTCTCATTGATGGTAACGGCCGCGGTTGTATGGGGTACAAAAACGGTGACCAATCCGCTTCTTACCCCGCTGTTGCTTACAATTCGCTTTACCTCCTGGGTGATGTCCACCAACTCGTTTCGGCTTCGCGTTCTGACCAGAAAGCTTTCCAAACCCCTTCCTCCTTCTGTTAATTCTCACTACTCGTTAAGCAGCACGATGAATACCCTGAATGCTCTATCCCCATGCCGCTTTACACTATAAAGCTGCCGTGTCACGCCGGATCTTTATTCGCCTCAACTGCAGCCACTGCTTGACTGATATCATAAACCAGGTCCACAAGATGGGTGCAGCCTGACGAAAACCCCAGATCCTGAGCAATATCTTTCTTTGTCAGTCCCGTTATCTTCTTTCCTGCCATATTTTTCAGCAGTTCGGAACACTCAAAGCAGATCCGGTCCGGCGCCCGCAGATAATTGCCTGAACATCCCCTGATGGTACCATCGGTATCCAAGGTAATATTTACGGTCAGCTCATGAAACGAATCCAGGAAGTTCGCATTTATCAAAAGGCCGTTATCGGACTCGAGAATGTTGGTGGACTTCACCCGGTTGTACAGTGAATGCTCCCGAATGTCCGTACCTATGTATTCCATCCATGGCTGATCAATCCGATCAAGGTTGGAAAAATAGTGGCAGCTGTCCTTAAGGATTTCATTCCAGTAGTCATCGTACACCTTCGCTGAAGAAAAACCTCTCTCCCTGTAGACAAAGGTTTCGGCCTGCATAAGTCCGCGAACGCACTCGGCCAGGAGTTCCCGGGCCAGTCCTCCCCCTCGATTGCCAACCTGCTGCTGCAGCACCGGCCCGATATGTATGAACGCCTCGATTCCCTGGAGCTCCGGCATCTCACCGCCGCCATTCAGAGCCGGCTCCGGCGACCGGTAAACATGCCAGCGCGCTTCTTTAATGTTAAAGCTGGAGACCTCAACCCGCAGCATACCTGCAGCTTCGGTATCCGTGCTCAAGTACACACATTGCGACCACAGTTCATCATCCGTGCGAATGACCATGGTGGAGTAGTTGGCATGGTAGATACAATGCAAAACTCAACACCTCCAAGAGATACTTGCATACAACCTAACCCTGTCCTTAATCTTTCTTTCTCTGCCTGCAATTACCCTTTAATCTTCTATCTGGTTTCCACCCGGCTGCAAAAACCGTAATTCATAAGTTGCGGCCGCCTGGCAGGCTTACGCCGCCTGAGATAAAATAGTAATGGCACCGACCTTTGATAAAGAAAGGCGGTGAATCCTGCACCGGGGACGGTCCAATGCGGCCGGATGCATGCTCCGCTCCAATACCTTGGCGGGCATGGGGTTTTCCCCGGAGCAGACAATACAGTTCAAATGTGATAAGAGAACTCATCGATTTAAAGGGTTTGAGACCATTGCAGGACACTCTACTACATTTACAGTCCAGGCTGCCTTCCGGCGATGTTGACAGGATGTACCTGGTCGGAGGGTTTATCCGGGATACCATACTGGGATGTGAACCGTCCGATCTTGACCTGGTGGTGGAAGGAGACGCCAGGGAGGCAGCATCACAAATCGCCTCGCTCCTGGCGGGCCGTATGTTTGAACTGGACCCGTCGCGAGGCGTTTACCGGGTGGCGGCAGGCAGTATCGGGATCGACCTTGAGGAGGCCGGACATGACGGGCTGCCAGGTAATCTGCTAAGGCGCGATTTCACCATCGACGCCATGGCTCTGCCTTTGGCCGACTGCTTGAAACCGGACTGGCAGAGGTACATCCTTGATCCCTGTAAGGGACTGGATGACCTGCGCCAAAGAACCGTGAGAGCCGTTTCGCCTGCGGCAATGCAGGATGATCCGCTGCGCTGCCTGCGGGCCTTTCGCTTGGCGGGGAAGCTGAAATTCTCCATCGACCCCGCAACCCTCGGCTTCATCAGAAAAGCGAGCAGGCTGATGGACACGGTTGCACCGGAGAGGATCTGGGAAGAACTGGCGGGGATCCTCTCCCAGGACGGTTCCGCCTGCCTCCTGCGCCTGATGGACTCGGAAACCGGCCTTCTGGAAACCGTAATTCCCGAAATAACGCCTTTGAAGGGACTGCAGCAGGGCGGGTTCCACCACGAAGACACCTGGAACCACTCGCTCAACGTCTTGGAATGCCTGGAGTCAATCGTTAACACCCCAGGCATGGCTCCTCAGGTTTCCGATTACCTGCAAGCAAGAATCGCCGGCAACCGCACGCGTTTGGTTATACTGAAGCTGGCCGCAATCCTGCATGACATTGGCAAACCCTATTGTCAGAAACCGAAAGAGAGCGGCGGGTATTCGTTTCATGGCCATGATCGGGTGGGAAGACAGATTGCGGCAGGTATCGCCCGGAGACTGAGGATCAGCAGCAGGGAAGCTGATCTGCTGAGGCTGCTCGTTAGAGAACACATGTCCCCGCTGTCCCTCTACACCGTCTCCTCATCCCCGTCGTCTCGAGCCTTGCGCCGTCTCTTTTTGCGCTCGGGACATGACACGATCGGCTTGTTAATGCTGGCCCTGGCCGACTATATGGCTACCCGCAAAGGCAGCCTTGAGGCGATTCAGGCTTACCGGGAATTCATCTGCGGGATTCTGACAACCTTTGTAACCAGGGGTGAGGAGTATATCAGCAAAACCTCGCTGTTAAACGGGCATGAGATCCAGGAACTCCTGAGCGTGGGGCCTTCTCCTCTTGTGGGACAGGCCATCCAGGCCCTAGCCGATGCCAAATTCGACGGACTGATCACCACCAGGGAAGAAGCGGCAGCTTTCCTCCGCCAATGGGCTGCCCAAATCAACCGGCCCGATCGGGAAGAATAAAGTATTCGTCAATCCTCGGACCCGACATTCGTTATTATCATCCTTTACCGCCGCTAAGGTTTAAAATGAATATATGAAGCCAAAATTTTCAACTGGAAGGATGCGAAGCCGATGACTTTGGAGATATGCCCACAGGTATACCAGGTGGGGGGCGGTGGTTTATCCCACCCTCAGGACTGCTGTGTTTATCTGGTGGAAGCGGACAACAGTCTGGTCCTCATCGATGCCGGGGCCGGCAAGGGAACTGCACGCATACTGGAGAATATCGCAAGCTGCGGCTTTTCTCCCGCCAATGTCAGCCATATTCTCGTCACCCACGGACACATCGATCACATCGGAGGATTGCAGGAATTGCAGGCCGAGACCGGGGCTGAAGTGGTAGCCCATAAACTGGAACTGGATGCGGTTGAAAAGGGCAATCCCCGTCTAACTGCCGCCTCCTGGTATGGAGTTAAATACCGGCCGGTCAAGGTGGATCGGGTCATAAAGCAAGATGGTGAAACCGTTACCATGGGCGGCACCGAGTTCGTTTTCCTGCACACCCCGGGTCACACCCCCGGCAGTCTTTCCATACTGTGCCGCTGCGGCGGCCTCAAGGTGCTCTTCGGCCAGGACATCCACGGTCCGTTTAGCAGGGCCTGGAGATCGGATATTAAACAATGGCGCCGTTCCATGCAGCGCCTGCTGGAGCTGGAGGCAGATATACTGTGTGAAGGACATTTTGGCATCTACCGGCCCGCTGATGCCGTGCGCGAGTACATTGAGTCTTACCTGCGGCAGTACAAGAGGTAAACTCTAAGGTGTTCCTGCCAAGAATCCCCGACTGCAATTACACCGCAAGGACGGTCTCCACCTCTGCTGCCGGCATCGGTTTAAAGAAGTAGAACCCCTGTACTTCGTCACAATTCTGGCTGCCGAAAAACTGAAACTGCCTTTCTGTTTCCACCCCTTCGGCGGTCACGTGAAGCCTGAGGTTTTTGGCCAGTTGCACGACCGTTCTGGCAATGGCTTCATCTTTATCGCTTTCTGTAATGCTCTGCACAAACTGCATGTCAATTTTTATTCGGTCCACCGGCAGCACCTTTAACCGGCTCAGAGACGAATACTCGGTTCCGAAATCATCTATGGCAATGCTCACCCCAAGTTTTTTTAGTTCATGCAGGACGGGGATGATATAGTCCGGATCATAGCTGGTAGCACTTTCAGTTATCTCCAGTTCGAGGTACTCAGGTTCCAGTCCGGTTTCTTCGAGTACCCTGGCTACAGTATCAACCAAATCAGGATCCCGGAACTGCTCAACCGACAGATTAACCGCGATGCGCAGAGGGGGCAGCCCTTTGTCCCGCCATTCCTTGTTCTGGCGGCAGGCGGTTTGTAAGACCCACTGGCCAATCGGTTTAATAAGACCGGTCTGCTCTGCCAGGGGAATAAATGTACTGGGAGGGATCATTCCCAATTCCGGATGATTCCACCGTATCAAAGCTTCGATACCGATGATTTCACCGGTTTTCACACTCATCTGCGGCTGATAGTACAGCACCATTTCATTTCTTTCCAGGGCTCGGTAAAGACCGTTGATCAACCTCATCCTCTTAAGCATGTCTTCTTTCATTTCCGGTGAACATAACGTGTACTGATTTTTTCCCTTGTTCTTGGAGGCATACATAGCCAGGTCGGCATTCTTGATCAGTATATCCGCCTCTTCACCATCGACCGGAAAAATGGCAATCCCGGCACTGGCACTGATAAAGAATTCCTGGCCATTGATTTTGAAGGGCTGTGCGAAGGTCTTCATGATGTTGTCGGCAATTTTCTTAATATCTTCAACCCGGCTTATGTGGTTCAGACTGATTACGAACTCGTCCCCGCCAAAGCGCGCCACCGTATCGGATTTGCGCAGGGAACGCGACAATCTTTCCGCGACTTTTTTCAGCATCTCATCACCGCCATCGTGGCCGATGGTATCGTTGACCTCCTTGAACGAATCGAGGTCGAGGAAAACCACACCGATCAGCTTCTCCAACCGCCGGGCCAAGTGTATCGACTGTTCCAACCGGTTTATAAAAAGGGTTCGATTGGGCAGTCCTGTGCGGCCGTCATAATAAGCAAGGTAATTGATTTCTTTTTCGGCCTCAACTCTCGCCATCGCCTCCGTTAACAGGTTGGCCAGAATTCTAAGCAGTTCATCATGATCTTCCCGCCAGGCACTCATGGAATTCTTGGAGGCAAAGAGCAGCACTCCCAGTGTTTTTTCCTGTTTAGTCACCGGTATGGCAAACAGGGACTTGATATTCTGCTGCTCGAGCATGGCTTTTTCCCTGGCTGCTTCCGGGGGCATTGTCTCACGGTCTGATATATAAACTACTTCGTTTTTCCGCATCTGGGTCCGCCACCACGGGAAGTCACCGGTAACCAGAGCTAAAGCCAGATCATCGGCAGGTTCAACACCCTCTCCACCCCATGCAAACGTCCTGAGCTCCGGGAGCAGCTGAATGAAATAAGATTGTTCCACCTGGAAACCTTCCCGGCACAGTCGCAGCATATCGGTGATTTTCTCACCCAGGTTGGATTCGGTTGCCGAAATAAAGTCGGCAGAGATCTGGGAAATCATTTTCTGAAGCCTCATTCGATCCCTTATCTCATCAAGCCGCCGGATCAATAATCGATTGACATAATAAGCCAGTATAAAAGCCAATACCAGGATTCCAATTCTGCCCATGTGATCCGAACCTTCCACCAGTACGAAAACCGTGGGAGCTTGAATCCAAACCAATATCAGTGTAATCAAACCAACGATCCCCGACAGGACAATTATGCGCTGTTTTTCAAAAAGGATGCTGGCTATCAATACGATAAAAGTAATCGCCCATACAGTTATGCTTGCATATTCGACAAATCTGAGGGTAATGAATAGAAGGGGTATTGACACACTAAGAACGAAAAGGATTTCCTTAAGATTGTCCCCGATGGGAACCCTTTGAATGATCTGCAGTAAAGCGGCTATTATTAGGAAGATTAAGCTGAAAGAAAAAGCTGAAGCGAAGGGTTCCTGATTGAAGTAGTATCGGGCGGCAAAATGAAGCAGTCCTCCGTAGATAAACGTCAGGGACAGGATCTGAAACAACTTGGCCAGATTGTCTGCGCTCAATATCTTGTCCACTTCATCCATCCTGCTCACGGCAGAAACCATAAGTCCGTACCGCTTCATGAAGTAGAAAATGGTCATTAAAGGAAGCAGACCAAAAACCGGTGCCAATTGAGGCAGATGAAGTGACATATATGAATTGGCTATTAAATCGGTATCGGTAAGTGTCCCTAAAATGAAAGCCAATGCGAACGAGGCCATCAACAGGTAGGCCTGCCTCTTATTATCCGGATCACGCGAGCTTCTGCCCCACTGCCAGAGCAACACCAATCCAATAACTGCAAAAACAATGTAATAGATGTTGAAACACCAGTTCCACCAGTTGTTTACCGGTACGTTAACCCAGCCAACCGGGGATTCTATCAGGTTATACTGCTGCAATGCCAGTTCGGGAACAACTCCAAAGACGAAAGCAATCAAAACTCCCGGCAAATAAAGCGGCAAGTAAATCCATCGTTTGTTCAACAGTTCACTCTTGCCGGTAAGGACTAAAAAATAGTGAAGCAGTACACCGTATACAGGTCCCTCTGCCAGAGCCGCCATCCGCCGCCAGAACAGCGCCACTTCGTAATTCGGCGCGGAATTAGTAATTGATAAACAAAGTGTCCATACGCACATTAAAAGGCAGAGTACAAAAAAGACAACCCTCAAATCCCTTTTCCCGCCGAGATTAAGGGTGTACATAACCCAAAAAGCATAGATGCAAAAAGCAATGAAAAGTATTAAAGAAATGAAATTCGGCAAGGACATACTATTTCTTACTCCTATTCCCTATCGGTTAACGCTATCAAACGACCTCGTTGAAACGTGGAATGCAAAAAAACATGCAGGATACGGAATAGAAATGGCCCGATTCCGCGTTGTTCCACCTTATTTGAAAGTCATTTAATAACGGCAAACCTACTGTAATTTCCAAGTATAATGATGGATTTTATGCCGGTTCTGAAATCCCCGAGGGCTTGACTTATGAACAGCCTCGAAAACAAACTAATTCTAGTGCTATACGACTTCAATTGTCCATACGCGCGATTACCAATATAAAACAGTTCTTTCGATTCCGGAAAAATCCTGCTCTAAAACCATGGTTTGACATTTTTTTCGTATTTCTTATGTTGATAATCGTTTTTTGTCTATCTGGAAGTTCTACAACGGGAATACGTTTTGGAAGTGCTCCGGAAAATAAAAAAGCCGCAATCGTGCGACCTGACTGACTGCTTGTACTCACAACAAAAGCGATTGTAATGGTCATTGGAGAAAGTGTCTGCCCCTTTAACGATAGAAAGCGCCTGTACTACAGCGTTTTTTAGGGTTAAACTGTGCAGGAACCGAACCATGCAAGGCATCCCGCCCCCCTAAATTACCGCCCTACAAACAGCATCCCCCGTCATGCCATTCACAATTTTTGAAAACATGACGGACTTCCCTACCGGTACTTGCAAATGTTTGGGAAAAGCTGAATTAATCATACATTGTCATGTTTTGGTATAATGTAGTTGAATTATTAACATCGAATGGCTGCGGGAAGATGAGGACTTTGAAAGGCAAATTCCACGACCCAAGAGGAGTGAAGACAACCAAATGTTGTTAGACGATCTCATCGAGATTAACCGAAGAACCTGCGGCAGCTTATGGTCTATTGCCGACGTGAACGGACACCCATCCGGTTTATCACCCCGATTAATTATACCCAAGACTCGAAACGAGGAATTACGGATAAGTGAGCAGGAAGCCAGGTTGATGTTCTGTTCATTACTGAACAATCTCAGCTATTATTACTCAATTGAGACACCGACGGAACAAAGCTATCAACTAACCGGGCAAACTGCTCAAAGTGCGCTGTCGGATCTCAGTTTGTACACCTACAACAGATCCTTTAAGAAAGTCGCGAACATCGAATTTAAGGCCCATAACCCTCCGCAGGATCATATACGAAAGGATATTGAAAAGCTAATTCGCGAGCAGATACCAGGTAATTGGTTTCACTTTCTAAAGAACATGGACAGCGGAACATTGCCGGCATTGTTCACCAAATTCATCTATTCTTTTAATGCCTTTTCAAACTTGGTATCAACTTTTAACTTTTCGGTATCGATTCTCTTTTGCTTCTACGTACTGGATAAGAAGTGGGGCTGCTACAAGCACTTTGATTTTCATCCCAAGCAGGGCAGCATTGTTGATTATGCCAACAGCTTTTTTGCCTTGAGCTACAGTGTTTCGGGTAATAAAGTGACGGTGAACAACAATAACGGTTGGATTGTCATCTAGACTCGTCACGGTTCAATCCTTCAGGAACTGGCGGGTCCGCCAAAAACTGATCCTGAGGTTTTCCGGGTTTAGAACTCACCGTGCCTGCCACCACCGGAAGCAAATCGGGTTGCCCCTTCAATTGCTTCCCCGCTCATAATAACATCGTAGCCTTTCAAAAATTCCTGCCTCATTGCATCGGCAAAGTTCATATTAAATCCCTCATAAACTGATGCTCGATCGCTCAACATGCATTTTCTCGGAAACGCTGCTATTTGTTCAGCCAGCTTTTCGGCTTCTTCTCTCGCTTTACCTGAGGGAACAACCCTATTTGCGAGTCCAAACTGCAATGCCTCCTGTGCGCCGATCGGACGCCCGGTGAGAATCAAATCTAAAGCTCGGCTCATGCCTATTAAACGTGGTAAGCGTTGGGTTCCGCCATCAATCAAGGGCACACCAAACCGCCTGCAAAAGACGCCCATTATTGCGTCCTCTTCCATTACCCGCAGATCACACCACACAGCCAGCTCCAATCCACATGCAACAGCGTACCCTGATATAGCAGCGATAACAGGCTTGGAGAGATGCATCCTGGTTGGTCCCATCGGACCATCTTCCGTCATCGTAGTATCCAATCTATTGAACTCCGACTTGCTAATCGCTTTCAAATCAGCTCCTGCGCAGAAACATCCACCAGCGCCCCAGAGTACAGCAACCGCATAGTTGTCGTCCTGGTCAAAAGCACGAAATGCATCCGCTAATAAGTCCGCAGTCCTTCTGTCAACACAGTTTTTAACTTCGGGCCGATTAATAATTACCGTATAAACCGGCCCTTTCGTTTCGACTAAGACTTCCGCCATTTTCACAGGAGACATTTCATTCTTCATCCGAGGGGACTTTCGTTTCGACTAAGACTTCCGCCATTCTATCACTCCCTTCCGCTTGAAAATGAATTGGATGGCTGCATTTTTATTCTTTTGAATTCATTGTTTATAATTTCCCACAAAAATCAATCCCGCTTCCAGCTCTGGCAGTCTGAAAACGGGATTCGTCTACAATCTGAAAACACATTGTTTTTGTCAAATCACCATTCATATTTTTGTCGGTTATTATAAAAGTACTGAATAACCTTTTCAATAACATCTGCATGTTTAGCGGAATATCTTCCTCTAGTATAAAGTGATTCACCGTCTACTATAGGGCTAATATAATAATAATCACCATGAAGCCTTTTTTTGATCAAGTCCAATATTTTGTGTAAATTCCTCTGGTCATGGCAGCGACTATTTGAACTACAGATAAAAGATATTAGAACCTGGTTTTGGCCGGCATGAACGGTATTCATGGTATTCAGCCATATCTAAATACCTTCGGCCGCCAGCCCACTTGTTATCTATCTCAAGGAGCAAGGCCCCAATTAACCTGTTTGCTGAGTCTCGACTCGGGAATATACGTATAACTCTTTCCCTGCGGCGAATCTCTTCGTTCAATCTCTCC
>JAKOVY010000055.1 GCA_029781825.1 Bacillota bacterium
TTGCAGCAAAGAAATGACCATTTGGACAGCAGCTTGTGGGTTACCGGAATGCATAAGTTGATTGTATAATGTCATTGGGTGGGTACACTCCCTTCAGGTTTGGTTTGTTGCCATAACCATAATACCTTAGGGATACCCACCCTTTTCAATGCTCTTTTTAACCGAACAAAATGCTGTGAACGAAACTCTGGTCGTTCTACGGGCATGACATAATACCCCGTTGCCAAGCTTAAACCGGTGTAATATAATTACTTAACAAGTTATATGTCGAAAACGTAATGAAGGGGAAAAGGAAAGTCTACCTGGTCAAGAGAACCGGTGGTTGGTGCGAACCGGTGCAGGAAATTTTCCGTTCCGCCCTGGAATGGGTTGCGATGAGCAACAGCGGTGATTCCGTTATCATCACTCGAGGGAGTCAGTTCATACTGGCTAATAAGGGTGGCAACGCGGGAACCTCTCGTCCCTGATAAGGCGAGAGGTTATTAATTATTTAAGGAGGGTATTCATGACTGTAGAGCAGCAGTACTTACTCTTACCGGGACCTACTCCTGTTCCGGAAAGTGTTTTAAGGGCTATGAGCAAGCCGATGATCAATCACCGGGGACCGGAATTCAGAGAATTGATTGCAGAGGTTACCGAAGGCGTTAAAAAGATCTATCAGACTGAGAACGAACTGGTTATCTTCCCGGCTGCCGGTACCGGTGCTATGGAGGCGGCAGTGGTCAATTTCATTTCCCCCGGTGACAGGGTCCTTGCTATCTCCATAGGTGTTTTTGGCGACCGGTTCGCAAAAATCGCGGCGGAGTTTGGTGCCGACGTTGAAAAACTGGATTTTCCGTGGGGTCGGCAGGCCGATCCCAATGTCGTGAGAGATGTAATAAGCCGGGACAAGGAGAAAAGGATAAAGGCGGTCCTGGTAACACATAATGAAACCTCCACCGGGGTGGTCAACGATGTCAAGGCTATAAAGGAAGCTATAGGAGATCACCCGGCTCTGGTCATAGTTGATGCCGTAAGCGGGCTTGGTGCCATGGAATTGCGTACTGACGAATGGGGCCTGGATGTTGTGGTCAGCGGTTCCCAGAAGGCATTTATGCTGCCCCCGGGGCTGTCGTTTTTGAGCGCCAGTCCCCGGGCATTGGAGGCATCCAAGAACTGCAAAAACCATAAGTTCTACTGGGATATCGAGTCGGCCTTGAAATACTTGGAGAAAGGCCAAACCCCTTATACACCTGCGCTTTCGCTCTTTTACGGTTTGCAGGAAGCTCTTAAGTTGCTTTTAGAGGAGGGACTGGACAACGTAATAAAAAGGCACCGGTATTGTCGGGATTTGGTGAGAACCGGGATTAAAGCCATGGGATTGACCCCGCTGGCGGATGATGCGGTTGCATCATGTTCTTTGACTTCGGTACTGGCTCCTGAAGGGATCGGGGCCAATAAGATCCGCAAGATGCTTTTGGAGCGCTTCGGAGTGGTGGTGGCCGGCGGGCAGCAGCGGCTGGACGATGTTATATTCCGCATTGGACATCTGGGGTTCATTCGCCCGCTTGACCTGTTGGCCTCCTTGGCGGCTCTGGAGGTTGTTCTCTATGAAAATGGTTTTCCCATTAAATTAGGCGAAGGAATTAAGAAGGTTCAGGAACTGTTCATCAAAAAGGAGGAAGCTTGAATGACGAAACCTAAGGTTATTATTACAGAAAGGGTTTCGGAAAAAGGGATAGCCCTGCTGGAGCAGGAAATGGATGTGACTTACCGGGACGGGATCAGTCGCCAGGAACTGCTCGAGATTATAGGCGAGTATGACGCGTTGATTGTTCGAAGCGTAACCCAGGTGGATGAGGAACTGGTTGCGGCCGCCAAGAATCTCAAGGTTGTGGGACGTGCCGGGAACGGTATCGACAATATTGACGTTCCGGCCTGCACCCGCCGGGGAATCGTCGTATGCAACACCCCCGACAGCAATACCATCTCGGCGGCGGAACAGACCATCGGGTTGATACTGGCTTCAGCAAGGAATATACCCCAGGCCAATGCGTTTATTAAGGGAGGCAAATGGGACCGTAAGCCCTTCAGAGGGGTGGAACTGTACGGCAAGACCATCGGCATTGTAGGGCTGGGAAGAATCGGCTCCATGGTTGCCGAACGCATGGCGTCGTTCAAGATGAAAGTGATAGCCTATGACCCCTACATCCCCGATGAGAGGTTTGTCCGGTTTGGAGCGGAAAAGAAAAACACCCTCGAGGAACTGGTGAGGGAAGCGGATTTCATCACCGTTCATACTCCCCGCAATCATGAGACCATGGGGATGATCGGCAGAAGAGAGCTGGCCATGGCCAAAGATGGAGTCAGAGTAATTAATTGCGCGCGGGGTGGCATAATAAACGAACAGGCCTTGCTGGAAGCGTTGGAGAGCGGCAAGGTAGCCAGCGCCGGCCTTGATGTCTTTGAAGAGGAACCCGCGATAAACAATCCTTTGTTTAAGTTCAACAACGTGGTTGTTACTCCGCATCTGGGAGCCGACACCAAAGAGGCCCAGGAACGGGTGGGGATTAATATTGCGGAACAGGTGATAAAGGCCCTGAAGGGAGAACTGGTTCCCAACGTGGTTAACCTGCCAACCCTGCTTCGCCAGGACCTGGAGTTCATCCGCCCGTTTATCGACTTGTGTGAGGCTATGGGGAAATTCTATTTCCAGATTGAAAAAGCACCGATTGATCGCGTTGAGATCATTTACAGCGGTGAGATAGCCAATCATGATCGAGAGATGCTGACCATCGCCTTTCTCAAGGGGCTGTTTACTCCCGTGCTGGGAGACAGGGTCAACTATGTTAACGCCCGGATGGTGGCTGAGGAACGCGGACTCAAAGTATATGAAAAGAAAGGCTATAAGGAAGAAAGCTACAGTAACCTGATTAAGGTCAAGATCTTTAATCACAAGTATAAATTGGAACTGGCCGGCACCTTAACTTTTGCCGGCGAACCGGTGATCGTTGAATTCAATGGATATGAGACCGACATCCTGCCGGTGGGACATGTTGTTATTGCGGAAAATGAGGATCGTCCGCGGGTTATCGGACCATTTACTACTGTTTTCGGCGATGCCGGCATCAACATTGCCATGATGAGGGTCGCACGCAAGGTTAAAGGTGAGATCGCATTAATGGTGGTCAATGTGGATGCGGAAGTGGACCCGGATACCCTGGAGAAACTGAAAGCAATTGACGGAATAAGCAACGTTAAAGTGCTCAATTTCTAAGGAGGCAACATGTTAGACCCGAAACTGATCAGAGCCAACCCGGAAATGGTAGCAAAAAAACTGGCTCTCAAAGGAACCGATACCGGATTGGAAGAGTTCCTAAACATGGATGAGGTGCGGAGACGGCTCTTGGTAGCCGTAGAGGAGAAAAAGAATTTCCGCAACCGTACCTCTCAGGAGATCGGCAGGCTTAAGAAAGCCGGGGAAGAACCGGAGGAGTTAATGGCCCGGGTAAAAGCGGTGGGCCAGGAGATCAAGGAACTGGATGAGCAGCTCAGGGCTCTGGAAGAAAGAATGGAGAGTTTGCTCCTGATGCTGCCCAACCTTCCCCACGACTCGGTTCCGGTAGGCGCAGGAGACGATGACAATGTAGAGGTTAGAAGGTGGGGGAAGCCCCGGGAGTTTGACTTTGAACCGCTTCCCCACTGGGAACTGGGAACCAGGTTGGACATACTGGACTTTGAAAGAGCCGCCAAGCTTTCGGGGGCCCGGTTCACCGTTTATAAAGGAGCGGGTGCTCGTCTGGAGAGGGCCCTGGTGAATTTCATGCTGGATCTGCATGTGGAGAAACACGGCTACCGCGAGGTATTTCCTCCTTTCATGGTTAATGCCGAATGCATGCAGGGCACGGGTCAGCTGCCCAAGTTTGCCGATGACATGTTTAAGCTCGAGGGGCGCGATATGTACCTGGTGCCTACAGCCGAAGTCCCTCTTACCAACTTATACCGGGATGAAATACTGAATGGCGCCGACCTCCCCATATACTTGACTGCCTATACTGCATGTTTTCGGGCCGAAGCCGGTTCGCACGGGCGCGACACCCGGGGGATTATCAGACAGCACCAGTTTAACAAGGTGGAACTGGTCAAGATAACCGACCGGGATCAATCCTATGAAGAGCTGGAGAAAATGACCGCTGATGCTGAAGAGGTGTTAAGGCTCCTGGGCCTGCCTTACAGGGTGGTAGCCCTTTGCACCGGCGACCTTGGGTTCTCGGCGGCCAAGACTTACGACATTGAAGTTTGGCTGCCCTATTACGGGGAGTTCCGGGAGATTTCATCCTGCTCCAATTGCGAGGACTTCCAGGCTCGCAGGGCCAATATCCGATACCGCCCCGGGAATCAGGGGAAGGTACAATTCTGCCATACCCTGAACGGTTCAGGCGTAGCCGTTGGGCGTACGGTAGCTGCCATCCTGGAAAACTACCAGCAGGCGGACGGTTCGGTGGTAATCCCCAAAGTTCTTGTTCCCTACATGGGAGGATTGGAAGTAATACAATGAAGCTGGTATTAAACGCCCCGGCGGGCTTGAGATTTTTGAAGAAGCGGGCTTCATTGACAACGCCAAATTCTCTGTGCTATACTTCTACATGCACTTGAGGAGGAGCGCCGATTCTGGAGGGGTGTCCGAGCGGTTGAAGGAGGCGGTCTTGAAAACCGTTGAACCTTTGCGGGTTCCGTGGGTTCGAATCCCACCTCCTCCGCCAACAATAATCGTGGAGAGATGGCCGAGAAGGACGAAGGCGGTCGCCTGCTAAGCGATTAAGCGGCTAACCCCGCTTCGTGGGTTCGAATCCCACTCTCTCCGCCATGTTATGCGCGCCCGTAGCTCAGCTGGATAGAGTAACGGACTACGAATCCGGTGGTCGCAGGTTCGAATCCTGCCGGGCGCGCCATTCTTATGTTTCCTCAAGTCTTCTGCGCCCGTAGCTCAGTAGGATAGAGCATCGGTTTCCTAAACCGAGAGTCAGGGGTTCGAGTCCCTTCGGGCGCACCACATAACACTTATAGCAGAGTGAGCCCTGCAAGAGAATGCGGGGCTTAAACCTTAATAACGGTTGTGAGGTCGCAAACCTTTGACTGGCCGCAGTTTCCTTGACAGCACTGTTGCCATAACCTACAATCTTAATTGCAGGTTTTAAGGAATGTGACGGTGACGCATTAGTGGATGAAGAATATATGAGAATAGCCCTGGGTCTGGCTGCAGCGGCCGAAGAGTCACATGATGTACCGGTGGGAGCTATCATTGTGGTGGGCGACGAGATCGTAGCACGGGCCTTCAATGAAAAGGAAAGAACCGGGGATCCAACCGCACATGCCGAGATGCTGGCGATCAGGAGGGCCGCGCAGAGACTCGGAACCTGGCGACTGAGTGATGCTACAATGTATTGTACCCTGGAACCGTGCGCCATGTGTGCAGGGGCCATGATACAAGCCCGTTTAGGGCGTCTCGTGTTCGGGGCCTTTGATCCCAAAGCGGGCGCAGCAGGTTCTGTTCTTGATATTCTGGATGTACCCTGGTTGAACCACCAGGTTAAAGTTAAGTCAGGGGTTTTGGAGGCTGAATGCAGTCAACTCCTGAGTTCTTTCTTCAGTGAAATGCGGAGAGATGGCTGAGTCTGGTTTAAGGCGCACGACTCGAAATCGTGTGAGCCGTTAGCAGCGGCTCCGTGGGTTCGAATCCCACTCTCTCCGCCAAAAAAGACAACATACCGGCTTTCTCTTTAAAAAAGCCGGTTTTTTTGTGCCCAATGGGCCGTTCAGGATTGTTGGAGCGGAGAACCGAACCACGTCACCATTTTCGGTAAGTCCGGCGGAGGGAACTTGAAGCCTTGATGGGCTCTCTGTTGCCTAATAGAAGGTAAGCCCGCTTTCAGAAATTGCAATCTGAAAGCGGGTTTGGCATCGGTCAACTCCTCGAGAGTGACTCGATGAAGTCCCATTAAGTTACTGTGGAACAAGCGGGCATTGGGCGTTGTAGTTATTGATCCAGGTGTTGCCGAAGACAAAGAACTTAACCTTCTTGGGGCAGCAACACTCGACTTCATCGTTGTCTTTTTTGTGCCGACGGTGTTTTTGAGCCTGCACCGAGGCTTCAACCGCGACCGGTGCCTCAGACTGAGCCGATTTTTGGCCGAAAATTGCTGCCAAGATTTTATCGGCATTTTGAGCAATAGCAGCAATAGTTTCGGGTGTTAGAGCATTGGGCAGTTCAGCCATTCAATAAAACCTCCCTCCTGAACGTTATGAGTTATGCTTCCAATGTGCTTTAACGGCAACAGACAAGCGGCTCGGGGCATTGGGCGTTGTAATTATTGATCCAGGTGTTGCCGAAGATAAAGAACTTAACCTTCCTGGGGCAGCAGCACTCGGTGTCATCGTCATTGCAGCCAAGGTCGAGTCTTTGATTTGCCAGTGCTCCAATGATTTGAGCGGCGTTTTGAGCAACAGCCGCAATGTTTTCCGGGGTTAGGGCATTGGGCATTTGCGTCATTTGGCGGACCTCCTTCCTGCATTGGATTGTCATATGGGATTGAGTAAACAAATACTCGGTTCCGGCTCTAGGAATTAATGTCGCAAAGGGAATGAAAGTTGGGTTTACTCATGTTGCGCGGTTATTGAGCATTTTGCCCATTGACAAGATCACCGGGGCAAGCGGTATTGAAGTTATTTATCCAGGTGTTGCCAAATATAAAGAACTTAATATTCCTGGGACAGCAGCACTCAGCGGTGGCCGTGTTGCTGCACTTTCTAGCTGAACACATTTAGGCACCCCCTCACATCGTTATGTTACATAATATGGGTTGCCAGGTATAAAGTTCCTCTAATGCGAGAAAATATTTTCACCGGATGTGATGTTGCAGGCGGTATTTCGATTGATGACCAGGGCGTTGCCAAACAGTATTACGGTTGTGTCTGCTTCAGTGCCTGCTGCAGCTTCTTTAAACGCGTCCGATTTCAAAAGTTCATTAATGAATTCTGGACTGAGTGCTGACGGAGATATAAGATTATCCGTGGAAGTGCCGAGATAGGTAAAAGGACATAAGCAGTACCCGGAGCCGGTTGAACCAGCATGGCAAACAGGAGGCCGTTCCCTTAGTTTTAAAGTGCATTCGTATTCTCCGGTAACTCCACTCTTGAATCCGAAATATTTGCCTCTGTTCTTTTCATGCCGTACAATCTTCACTTTTTATCACTTCCTTACATGCGGCTATGGTTTTAAATTAATACAACCAAACCAATGACAGTTACATTATATTTCCAAGAAGGGCAAAGGGTGCTATTAATCGGCACTTTATAGGGAGTCAGGTGATGCTTCCGGGTTCATTGGGAATGTAAAGCTTATACGCAAAATGGGTCGACAAGAGAAATGAGAGCTCAAAAAAGATGTTCCGAAGTACTCCTGCCCCGACCATAGGAGGTTATCTCTCCTGTTCCGTGTTCGATAACTTGTATTGTTGCTCCGTAAACACATCACAGTTTGGTGCATGTATTTGCATAAGCGGAAAGCATCGATGAATTGGACGGTTTTTTATTAATACTTGAGGAGTGGTAAAATTGGTATAAGCGACCAGGAGAACCGGCTGCGCGGCACGTACGTTTTGGCAATGAGGCCTTGAACGAAAGAGCAGCGAAGGTAAGAGGCGGCCGCAGTTGGGGAGATATTATAAAACTGCTTGCGAAAGGGAGTAGGCCTGTGGGTTGTCTTGGCAACAATAAGAATGCGGATCGTTATGACGAGCGAAGACGCATGGTAGAGGAACAGATTAAGAACCGGGGAATCCATGACGAAAGGATCATCCAGGCAATGATCGAGGTCCCGCGACACCGGTTCGTTGACCAAGGGCAGCAGGTATATGCTTATGATGATAGGCCCCTTCCCATCGGTTATGGACAGACTATAAGCCAACCGTACATAGTAGCCTTCATGATTGAGGCCCTTATACCCGCTCCTTCGCATCGAGTTCTGGAAATCGGTACCGGTTCCGGCTATGCGGCTGCAGTGTTATCCCGGGTGGTGGCGGAGGTTTACACGATAGAAACTGTAAAACCGCTCTTCGAGACCGCAAAAAAGAGACTCAAGGAATTGGAGTATACCAACGTTCACTTGCTCTGCGGTGACGGGACCAAAGGATGGCCGGAAGCGGCGCCCTTTGACGGCATACTGGTATCAGCAGGAGCTCCGTTGGTGCCCAAATCCCTGGTGGACCAGTTGGCCCCGGGGGGAAGGCTGGTTATCCCGGTTGGAGGCCGGATAAATCAGAGCCTGTTGCGTATAACCCGTGGCGCTGACGGAGAGCTTGTCCAGGAAGAGCTGGCGATGGTGCGTTTTGTCCCGCTGGTCGGGGAGGAAGGCTGGTAATCAGGGGCTTTCGCCTTAATGTCCGGTGTTCGGGTGCAGGTTACTCAACGGAGTAGTTGCCTGCGGGAATAAAAAAGGTCTCGGGAAAGGATGACGGTGATTCCCCGAGACCTTGTTGCATTAAAACGCCTATATTTATGCCTGTTCTTTCTTGGCTAACTGCTCGGCGGCTTCAGCCTTGAGGATCTTGCGCATGATCTTGCCGGTTCCGCTCTTCGGCAGACTTTCGCGGAACTCTATGGTTCTCGGGTACTTGTAGACCGACATCTGACCCCGGGCCCATTCTACCAGTTCCTGCTCGGTGATCTTGCCCACCCATTCCGGTTTAAGGACGACATAGGCCTTTACGTCCTCACCGCGGTATTCATGGGGTACTCCGATTACACAGCATTCCTCAATCGCCGGATGTCGGTACAGGTATTCCTCAACTTCTGCCGGGAAAACACTGTACCCGGAGGCTTTTATCAGTTCCTTGGTACGACCGCAAATATAAACGTAGCCTTCTTCGTCAAGCTTGACGATGTCTCCGGTTTTCATCCAGCCGTCTCCGAGGAATGTTTCGGCGGTGGCTTCGGGTTTGTTCCAGTAACCGATGGCTACTGAAGGAGCCCGCTGCCACAGTTCCCCTTCTTCACCTATGGGGACATCTTTGGTTTCGTCTTTGAGGTCTGCAACCCGGATGTCGACCCCAACCATAGGTATGCCGATGCTTCCCAGCTTATTGCGCTCCAGAGGGTTGAGGATGGTGGCGGATATGGTTTCACTCATGCCAAAGCCCTCAACCAGGTTGCAGCCGGTCAACTCCCGATATTTCTCAACAATTGCCGGGGGTACCGGTGCGCCGCCGGATATCAGGGCGCGCAGTGAAGATATATCATATTTCTTCAGGTTGGGATGATTGATTACGGCGATGTTCATTGTGGTAATGGCCAACCATACCGAACATTTATATTTCTCAATGGCCATCAGCAGGGTTTCGGCATCAAAACGAGTGATAACCACCATGGAAGCGCCGAGGTAAACGGGCGCGTTCATGCTGTTGGTCATTCCGGTTACGTGAAACAGCGGCAGAACCGTCAGATAAACATCGTCTGAGGTGGCTCGAACCGACATGGGGGCGGAAGTGGCATTGGCCATAATGTTGAAATGGGTTATCATTGCTCCCTTGGGATTGCCGGTGGTTCCGGATGTGTACTGAAGAAGAGCCACGTCCTTCTTTATGTCCAGTTCCACCATCTTGTCCAGGGGTTCGCTGTTGATGAACTCGCGCCAGTCAATGGTGTCAGGATATTGAACCCTTTCATTGGTCATACCCGGAGGGACGGGAAGGGTCGGTTCTGACGGCAGATACTCGCCAAGGGAAGTGACAACCACCGATTCGACTGACGGTACCTTATCCCGGATGCTCTGCAGAATTGGGTAGAGGGCGTCTTCTATAATTACCACTTTGGCGGTGCAGTCGTTGAGGACGTAAGTCAATTCACCCTCTTTGAACATAGGACTGCCGGCGATAACAATGGCCCCCAATGCCATGGCCGCGTAGTAAGATATTATAAACTGCGGGCAATTCTCCAGAGCCAGATATACACGGTCCCCTTTTTGAACTCCCAATTTACGCAATCCGCCTGCAGCCTTCCAGACCAGATCTTTGAGTTCTTTGTAGGTGATCTCATTGCCATAAAAAATAATGGCGGGTTTGCCGGCGAACCGGACGGCATTATGGTATAAATGCCAGACTATAGATTCTCTGCCGTATTCGATGGAACGCGGCCAGTAATCCGGCCATACTTTTTCCCAAATCCTTTCCATCGGCTTAATTTCCAAGATGATCCTCCTCCTTTATCAAATAATGATTTTTGCTGCCAAATCCTTTGGTCTCCTGTTTTTACTAATATTACCACATTGTAGAGATGATGTATCCGGTTTGATGAAAACCACATGGAAAGCAAGATAGCGGAGGGGTTATGAGATGGGAAAGCTGCTGAGATGCCGACAGCTTCAGGGACCAAGAAAACGTTGCAGGCTTCGGTACGGCAGTTAACCCTGTAAAGATTTAAGGGAGAGTTTGTACGGAGATACCTTGGGCTGTTGCAAACCAACGGGAAGTGAAGAGCGGGTTAAGACTTTATTTTAAATAAATAAATAAAACCAGAGTCCTTCACCCATCATCTGACATAACCGGAAATCCGGTCTGGGTAGGTCATATGTAATACCACCTCATGCCCAACCTCGCATCCCTGTTCCAGCAGGCGCTCGCGGACGGTCCTTTCCGCCAGTGCAGGCCGGTTGTTGTTCTGGCTGAGATGAGCCAAAAAAACATGGAGGGAAGGCTTGCGGTCAATACAGCTCAGGAGCTCGGCAGCATCGGTATTGGAAAGGTGGCCAACGGCGCTTCTGATCCTCCGCTTAAGGTAGAGCGGGTAGGGACCGTGGTTAAGCATGTCCAGATCGTGATTGGTTTCAATGATGATGGCGTCGGCATATCCCATGGCCTCCCTAACCACGGGAGTAGCTACTCCCAGGTCGGTAGCTATTGCATACTTTGATTGCCGGTGATAAAGGCAGAAACCCACCGGGTCAACAGCATCATGGGAAATAGAGAATGGCACAATCTCAACCTGACCTATCACTGCGCTGTCGTACAGTTCACGGCAGCAATTCCGGTCCAGCTTGTCCCGGAAAGTAAGCATATCCCAGGTTCGGGGACGGGCATAAACCGGCAGGTGGTGTTTACGGGAAAGAACCTCAACCCCGCTAATGTGGTCGCGGTGTTCGTGAGTAATTAATATAGCATCCAGATCTCCGGCTCTGACGCCGATGCTGGCCAAGCTGTGTTCAATTCGCCGGGCGCTGATTCCGGCATCGATTAAAAGTCTGGTATTGCCCAGTTCGAAGAAGATAGCATTGCCGCTGCTTCCGCTGACCAGTATTTGAATTTGCATAGCTGATATCCTTAGTGTATATTAGTATGGCCGACCGACCTGAGAATCGTGCCTTAAGACTATTACGTCATCATCGTCGGCTTTTCCTGCCGGACGGGAGTCAGGGGAATTGGGGGTTTTAGACGAGATGTATTAATTTGCCCGGGCGGCGGCTTGGCACAACCAAATAACATATGTTGGTTCGTGCTTGCGATTGGGTGCGATTCCGGGTAAAATAGTATAGTCAGTCGTGATAGGGTATTTCAGCGAGACCCGGGAATAATTTAAAGCCCAAGCATGGAGAGATGGCTGAGTGGTCGAAGGCGCTCGACTGGAAATCGAGTAGACGGGGAATACCTGTCTCGAGGGTTCAAATCCCTCTCTCTCCGCCAGAAAAATAACCCTTCCTCATATGGAAGGGCTTATTAATATAAGGTTTGCCGCGCTAGACGGGGAGGTAGCGGTGCCCTGTACCTGCAACCCGCTATAGCAGGGTCGAATTCCTGGCCCCGGGATTGTCTTGTGAGGTCTGGCCTGGGTAAGTGATGAAGATGTTCAGGTCCTACGCAACGGGAAATTCTGAACCGTGTCAGGTCCGGAAGGAAGCAGCACTAAGGAATCGCTCCCGTGTGCCGTGGGGTAGCCTGAGCGGAGTTAACTGCTCAGGTAACGCTCGGAAGGCAGTTTCAAAGCCAGGTGCGCGGCATATGAATTCATTTATCCGATAATGTTGTAAACCGGGAGCTGCCCGGTTTATTCATCTTATGGACGATATATGCTTTCGTTCTTTCCGTAACCCGGAAGGGGTTAAGAGGAAAATACGGCTGCACAGCGAAGAATGGTGTAAGCTTTACTTCATTAGTGAGGACGGTAAGAAATGAATTACCTCACTCTTTACCGGCAGTGGCGCCCCCAGACTTTCAGCGAGGTGGTGGGGCAAAAGAATACGGTAACCGGGCTGCGGAATGCGGTTCGGGAAGGCAAGCTGGCTCATGCCTATCTCTTTTTTGGCCCCCGGGGCAGCGGCAAGACCAGCGTTGCCAAGATAATGGCCAAAGCGGTTAACTGTTCGAATACCGACAATGGCGAGCCTTGCAATACATGTCCTGCGTGCTTGGACATAAATAACGGCTCGTTTATGGATGTATTGGAGATAGATGCCGCGTCCAACCGAGGAATAGACGAGATTAGAGACCTGCGGGAAAAGGTCAGGGTATTGCCTGCTCAGGGCAAGAAAAAAGTTTACATTATAGATGAAGTGCATATGTTAACCACAGAAGCCTTTAATGCACTGCTGAAGACTCTGGAAGAACCCCCCGATTCAGTTATTTTTATTCTGGCAACCACTGAAGTTCACAGGGTACCGGCCACTGTGCTGTCGCGCTGTCAGAGGTACGCCTTCACCCGTCTTTCAATATCCGAGGTTATCGACAGGCTAAAAGATGTGGCTGCGCAGATGCAGATAAACGTAACCGATCGGGCCCTGGAATTGATGGCCAGGAGGTCTAACGGCAGCCTCAGGGATGCCCTCAGCATAATGGAACAGTGCATTGCGTTTCGTGATCATGATATTGATGAGTTTCAGGTAATGGATGTGCTAGGTCTGGTCAACCATGAGGTGCTTGCGGCTATCTTCCAGGGTATGCTGGAACAAAAGATTGAAGAGGTCATAATCCATCTCAACTCCTTGATCAAGCAGGGTAAGGAACCGGTGCAGATTGCCCGGGATGCAGCCTTGTGTGCCCGCGATCTGATGCAGTATACACTCCTGAACAAAAGATCCGACCTCCTGATTATGCCGGCAGAGGAGTTGGAGAGGATTACATCCCGGTATCCCAGGTTAACGGCATCCTTGCTTTCCCAGGTGACCAAACACCTGCTCAAGCTGGCGGATGAACTGAGATTCAATGAGAGCCAGCGATTTGTAATGGAGGTAGGCTTTCTGGAGGCCATGGAACTCCTGGCGGATTTGAAGTCCGGTTCCGAAAAACCCCTTGTTGTTCAGGAAACCGGGAAACAAAAGAGACCGCGCAAAGGCGGGCCGGATCCGTCCCTGAAATGGGATGAGGTCATGGAAAAGGTAAAATCTTTGAAGGTCACAACCCACGCGCTGTTGGTCCCGGCGGTAGTGCTTGGATTGACCGATGGGGTGTTAACCCTGGGATACCGTCCGGAACTCAAATTCCACCGGGAAAAGATGGAGGAAAAGACCAATCAGGAGGTTCTGCGTTCGGCTTTGGAGGAGGTTTTTGGCTGCCCGGTGGACGTGGAACTCGTGACCCTGGAAGAGACGATCGAGCAGCCTCAGGTTGTTCGCAAGGCCATCGAGATCTTCGGCAAAGACAAGGTCAAAATTATAGAGTAAGGAGATGTTAGTATGGGTTTTGGAAACATGAGCAAGATGTTAAAACAGGCGCAGAAAATACAGCAGGAAATGGCCAAACTGCAGGAAGAGTTGAAAGAAAAGACTGTGGAAGCCTCGGCCGGCGGAGGCGTGGTTGAAGTGACCGTAAATGGGAAGCAGGAACTGCTGGCCATCAAGATCAAACCCGAGGTGGTTGATCCGGATGATATAGAGATGTTGCAGGATCTCATCCTCGCAGCGGTCAATGAGGGCTTAAGAAAGAGCCAGGAAATGGTTGCGGAGGAAATGCGGAAAATTACAGGGGGGCTGAACATACCAGGGCTGTTTTAGGGGGAGGGTAAAGGATGCGTCTGGCAGCCCCGTTGGAAAAACTGGTTGATGAGCTGGCTAAGCTTCCGGGAATTGGACCGAAAACCGCCCAGCGTTTGGCCCTGCATATAATGAGGATTTCCCCGCAAGAAGCCGCCGAATTGGCAAATACCATTATTGACGCCAAGAATAAGGTTAGGCCATGCAGTATCTGCGGGTATTTAACCGATTGTGACCCCTGCATCATCTGCGGCGATCCCGACCGGGATGACTCCCTGCTGTGTTTGGTTGAGGAGTCCCAGGATGTGATCGCTATTGATAGAACCGGATTCCGGGGCAAGTATTTTGTCCTGAACAACAACTTTCAGTTGATTAACGGCCTGGACCTGCAGAAAATAGATTTCCCCAAAATTTATGACATCCTGGTAAAACGGCAGGTTCGTGAAATCATTGTCGCGACCAATCCTACTATCGACGGCGAAGTGATTGCCCGCTACATTGCAGAGGTT
>JAKOVY010000067.1 GCA_029781825.1 Bacillota bacterium
TAACCGCGTTCCATATCGCATTGCCTTCTTGGCGGTTCTAAGATTCCATGCAATTCCAGCACATCTAACTTTCCGTATTCAAGGCAATTCGTTTCCATTTCATAAATCATGCCCGTGATTTTGGATCTAACTTGTATTATTCTTTTCATTATAATACCTCCAATCTTTTTAATGTAAAACAAAAAGCCCAGCAACAGACACGTTTGTGCCTGTTACTGGGCTTGCATCCCGCTTGCCCTGCGGTTCCGGCATCCCGCCGGAATTAGGAATTAGAAGTCCGCTTCTGCGCGGACTTCCGAAATAGCCCGCACCCGTGCTTTTTCTATCTCCGCCCCGAAGGTGGTACCCTTCGGGGTCTTATACACGGTCATTTCCCAGGAGCGGTGATACTTCTGACCTTCCCAATCGTCCAGGTCAAAAACGTCCTGAACGATATACTGAAGTTGATCGGCTACACCGTGTCGGTCGATGGATTCCAACACGGTCTCACCGTCCCAGAATTTTTCTTGAGTGTGTGCATAATTTGATGAGGTATGCCCGCTCTGCTTGACGGCGTCGTATATAATCGAGCCGTCGGCAAGAACAAAATGGATCTTTTCGTCCATTTTGCTTACCCCCATGCTACCGTTGTGGTAGTAGTAGCGGGGGACAATCTTTAGCAGGTTTTCATCCGCCCGCTTGATGCGGACGGAGTCGGGGATTTCGTCCCCGATGAGGTCATGCAGGAAGGGGAATTCCTGCACATAAGCCTGATACTTGAATCTGTTCATCATTTTATCCTCCTTTTTCCCGGCAGGTACCACCCGGCAGGTATTTTTTATCCGCCCCTGCCCAAGCCGGGAGGCGGTATTTTCTGGTACGGGGCTTTTGGCGGGATGCCCCGATGAACCCTATATGTGCGCCAGGGCACGACATCCGATGATTCGGCCCTGGTCGTCGCGGACAGCGTCGTCCACGATGAAGACATCATGACGGTCGGGCACGGCCTGGGCAACCAGCGAGGACACCACGAAAATTGTATCCGGCTGCGGATCGGGCAGGTCGGATACCTCCCCAAACCGGGTCTGATTCACCGGGACGGATATTCCGTCTACGGTGACGGTATCCACTTGTACCCGGTCAACCGCGCACCGGGCAACCTGCCCGGACGGCGGAATGGTGACTACCGGGCCGTCAGGTCCCTGC
>JAKOVY010000099.1 GCA_029781825.1 Bacillota bacterium
TTAACCATATCCTCGGAGATCGGGTCTTCGATAACCGGTCCGCCGTGTTCATAGAAGTACTGAATCAGGATATTCAAATGATGGCTGGCGGCTTTGTCGATCCGCTTTTTGATCTCCATCTGCTTTTCAGCCAGCTTGATACAAGCCGTTTCGGTCTCGTTCCGGTTCATATCCGCGAGTTCCCGGTATCTTGTTCCGATACAATACTGAAGATTGACTCCCAGAGAATAAACATCGTTCACGTTTCTCGGGCAAGGCGTTGATTGAGCCAGTTCGTTAGCAGCCAGAATCCTGTAGTTGATCTTTAGTGCAGTATTCATTCGCATCACCCTTCCATGCTTATATTTGTGAATCATTTAACAATAACTGAATGCAATAAGTGTGCCAGGCAGCGATAATTTAGAATACAGGGGGCAGTTATAAATCAAGCGGCTCAAGCGGCGACGGTTATTCACTGAACGCAGTATGTGGACGTTGCCAAAAGAAAAAGCCCTCGTGAAGAGGGCAATCGCGACTGTGTTTTTTCCCCGGGAGTGTTAACTGTAATCGGGGTGTTAATATGTTGTCACCCTATTGTCAGCTCCTGTGGTAGGCGTTACACTTTTGTCAACATAAAAACCGACCGGTCGGTCAGTTAAGCGGTGCTCTTAGGCCATCCGAGCCGGTAAGGGAACCGGATGGCTGTTTAAGCTGTCGGAACCGGAGTGTAAATCGTCTATTTTATGCATGAGCAAATGCTCTTGCGTGATTCTGGCAGCAGCCGGGAGCAGGGGCGTCCGGTCTCGCGGTTTCCAAAACCACCGCTGCAAACACAGCCAGAGCTGCGCGACCGCAAGCAATACGGTATCTCGCGGCTTCCAAGACCCGGCTCTTTAACACGGGTACTCCCCCGCTTACCGCCTTGTCCGGATGGCCTCTTTGGATCCCCGCTCCTTATGCGGTTTCCTCCTTCTTGCGGCGGGGCTCGATGTGCCAGACCTCGGTCCTCATTTCGCCGACCGGCTTGCGCCAGTCGGAGTCTATCTCCAAGCATTTTTCCGGACAGGCCTCCACACAGGCACCGCATACCACGCAGCTGTAGGGGTCAAATTTGTATAGACCCTCTTTGCGCTTGATCTCGATAGCCCCGGCCGGACAGCGCTTTTCGCAGGCCGTACACATGATGCATTCCCTCATATCCAGAACCAGCCTGCCCCGGGCGCTTCTGAAAGGTTCCCGGTAGGTATAGGGATATTCCCTGGTCACCGGCCGGTTGAACAGGTTCTTCAATATTGTGGGCATCATTACCTGGAACAGAAAGATTCCTCCTCTAGGCCATTTTAATCTCTTGAACCCGGCTCCTGTTTTTCCCGTTTTTCAAATCCATGTTCTCGGCTCCGAGGCGAGCTCCAATTGGGGAAGACTCGATTCCGGCAGCTTTTGCCGCGTCCACCGCGTTTCCGCTCCTAGGCAAGCTCCAATTAAGAAAGACGGGCGTCGTTTCCAACCCGCCCCTCCACTCCGGGGCTTTTCCCGATGACTCAGCGTTCGGTGCAGCTGATGCAAGGATCGATGGATAACGTTATTACCGGCACGTCGGACAGGTCGCAGCCCGGCAGCATTTTGAGCAGCGGAGGTATATTGGCAAAGGTTGGAGTGCGGATACGGAAGCGGTCCAGGTTCTTGTTGCGGCTGGCCCTAACATAGTAGAGCATCTCCCCGCGCGGCTGCTCCATGCGTTTAAACACCTCGCCTTTCAGTCGGCCTCGGAAATTGGCTTTTATCTCCCCCTCCGGCAGGCGCTCCAGGGCCTGGGTTATCAGGTCAAGAGCCTGCAGGACCTCTTTAACCCGCACCACGCCCCGGGCATAGCAGTCGCCATCTTCCTCGACTACCGGTTCAAAGTCTACCTCTTTGTAGGGGCCGTAACCCAGCATGCGGGCATCGCTCCTGACCCCGCTGGCGCGCAGGGTCGGGCCCACGGCGCCTAAGCTCTGGGCATCCTCCTTGCTCAGGACGCCGATCCCCACCGTCCGCTTTTTGATGGAGTAGTCGTTGAGGAATACGGGGACCACCCGCTCGAAATCGCGCCGGATCTCCGCCACCTCCTTCATGAAGGCCCGGCGCATGTCCTCGTCCAGGTTGCGGCGCATACCGCCAATGGTGCAGGCGGACAGGATCACACGCCCGCCCCCGCCGGCCTCCTGCATATCCAGGCTCCTTTCCCGGATCCGCCAGCACTGCATAAACAGGCTTTCCAGGCCAAAGGCATCCGCGTACAGACCCAACCAGAGCAGGTGGCTGTGGACCCGCGACAGCTCGGCGAAAATCATGCGCAGGTACTCGGCCCGGGGCGGAACCTCTATGCCCAGCAGTTCTTCGATGCAGCTGCAGTAGGTCCAGGAATGCATGAAGGAACAGATCCCGCATACCCTCTCCGCCAGGTATATGTTTTTGACATAATCGTTCAGCTCCGCCCCCTTCTCCAAGCCCCGGTGGACATATCCCAGGCTCGGCACCGCGTCCACCACCTTTTCATCTTCCACCGTGAGCGTGAGCTGCAGGGGTTCAGGGAAGACCGGGTGCTGAGGTCCAAACGGAATTACGGTTCTAGACGGCATCCTCGTTTAGCCCCCTTTCCTCAACCTGCCGCAGCATGGGAGTCCGCGGCGCATCGCGGCTGAGGAGCAAAAAGCCCTGGTAATCCGGGTGGAGATTTTCGAAGCGCAGCCCGAACTGGTCCTGAATCTCGTTTTCCACCAGAAAGGCGGCGAAATAAATGCCGGAGATGCTGGGGAAGGGTTTGCCCTTCTCCGCCTTAACCCGCAGGTGAACCAGTTCCAGGTTGTGGTCGAAACTGTAGGTCAACTCCAGGCTGTCGATGAGATCAACGCAGGTTACGGTCACCAGCCGGCACTTTTTATCCCACATCTGCTGTACTTCGTTCAGTAATTGGTCCCTGGTTACTTCTTTTAACCGGATGTTCTTCCTCCTCCTTCCACTTTTTTTTCAGCTTCTCCACTCCCATGATAATGGCGTCAATAATCGCCTCCGGGCGCGGCGGGCAGCCCGAAATGTAAACATCAACCGGCACGGCTTTGTCGGCTCCCCCCAGGACATTGTAGCTCTGGTGAAAAACCCCGGAGGAGGTGGCACAAATCCCTACCGCCACCACTACCTTGGGCTCGGTCATCTGGTCGTATATGTTGCGCAGGACCCGTTTGGACTTGTGGTTGACATTCCCGGTAATCAGCAGCATATCCGCATGTTTGGGACTGCCGATGGGCACC
>JAKOVY010000119.1 GCA_029781825.1 Bacillota bacterium
AGAATTATACGGAGAACAGCATCAAGGTAACCTGGGCTTATACCTCCGGTGGAACGTCCGGTGACGGTGATATTTGTAATATTATTTTTACTTTGCAAAAAGAGTCTGCCTTAAATCCGGTGCTGAAGAACCTTGTGCTCTATGACCAGGAGTTACGCCCCCTGGTTATTGATGACAATTCAGCCGGTGCTAACGGCAGCAGCGGCAATATTATTACCCTACATCCTCCGGGCACTGATCCCTCCGTCGAGATCGATCAGGAAAATGACGATACTGCTGTGAACCAAGATGAAGAAACCGCTGAACCAACCTCCGGTAATAAAGAAACTTCACCGGGTGGAGCAAATGGCGGCATAAAAGCCGGGCTCTTGATCTTATCAGTACTTCTCCCGATTGTGCTGCTGGCCGGTGGAGCAGGTTATCTCTTTTACCGTCGAAGTAAAGGCACCGCATCCCGATAACCCTTTGTCGCAGGCGGTGCATGAACCGAACAAATTTTGAACTAACCGGATTTGATTTTACATAAAGAAGACGTATGCTTATATTTTATTATTTTGGAACATAATATATTGTTAATAAAAGGAAAGAACGATAGGGGAAGTCTAAAAATAAATTCATGTCAGAATATATTTAATGAAAAAGGAGGATTGTGTAATGGCTCAAGTAATACGGGAAAAGTTATTTAGTTACAGGAAAGTGTTTATGGTTTTGCTGGCGGTAAGCCTGCTCTTCGCTGTCCTACTGTCATTTACCGCCATGGCCGAACCTAATAAAGCCACACTTACCGTAAGTGACGGATCCGGATACGTTGGTGGTGATCCCATTTGGATTTCAGTAACTTTATCTGATGTGGCCAACCTTGCCGGAGTAGAAAAAATCTCTGGTGGCCAGTTTCAACTAGTCTATAATCCTGCTGTAGCTGACGTAGTAGCGCCAACGCATATAACAAGAGGGTCTTTAATAGCAGATGGTGATGAATTTATTATAACCCATAACAATAAATATAGCTCCAATACCCTTGCTGTGACTTGGGCTGGCCAAGCAATACCGGGTGATCCTGACTACGGCTTTCACAAAGACGGCGAACTGTTTCGAATCCAGTTTACTCCGGTAGGTAAAGGTACGGCTGATCTGATTTTGCAGAATGTGAAATTGTTTGATGAAGATATGGGTAGTATTTATTCTGATTCTCTTGTTTTGTCTCACGGCTCCATCACCGTTGATAGCTACGAACTACCCCAAGTTGCCAAACCCACCTGGGACGGCTGGAAGATCAAGTGGGTTAATGTACCCAATGCCGTCAGCTATGAAGTGAAGCTATACAACGGCGCAAACCTGGTTGCCACCAAAACAGTTGATCCCGGCGTGCAGGAGTATGATTTTACCACAGACACCGCTGACGCGGGGACATACACCGTCACCGTGCAGGCCCTCGGCGACGGCACCCTTTATCTTGATGGACCGGTGTCCCCGGTTTCCGATGAACAAATCCGCGCCGGCCAGCTGGCCCAGGTGGCACAGCCGACCTGGAGCGCTCCGGGCGTGATTAACTGGGCCGCCGTGGAGAACGCCGTAGATTACCTGGTTACGCTGTACAAAGATGGCAGCTCTTTAGATGAAATTACTGTTTCCGCTACCAGCTACAACTGGTTGGAGACCATGAGAAACAGCGGCGTGGGCTCTTACACTGTCACCGTCCGCGCCAATGGCGACGGCATATACTTTAACGACGGACCGGTTTCGATCGCTTCGGCAGCCCAGAAAGTTGTAGCCCTGGATCCGCCGGCCAGTGTGACCCTTTCCGACACCGGTTTAGCCGGGTGGAGCGCGGTAGCCGGCGCCGATGGGTATATGGTAAACTTGTACAAAGATGGCAGCACGTTGGTTGACGGTTATACCGCCGCTGCCGGAG
>JAKOVY010000151.1 GCA_029781825.1 Bacillota bacterium
CAGCGATGCGGTGGAGGCTGCTTCCCCCGGCAGCACCATCACGATCGGTGCAGGGGAGTATACGGAAGCGTTCATAATCGACAAAGCCCTCACCATAAACGGCGACGCGGGTGCAAAGATTATTGGCACCAATCAATCATTCGTGATCGCCATCGCCGCTTCCGGCGTGACCTTGAACGGGCTGGAGATTGTCTGCGGCGATAACGGCACAGAATCAGCGGCTATTGCGCTCAGGTTTCAAAATTTCGCCGATGACTCGCCGGTAACGATCACCAACTGCCTCTTAAACGGCAACATGACCGCTGATAACGGGATCGAGGGCCGCGGTGATCTTTCTAACGGCGCTCTCATCGTTGTGGGAAACACCATTAAAAACTTTGATTACGAAGGCATCAATCTGTATCAGTTTGTCGATGAAATTGAGGAATCCAGCTTGATTTTCCAGAACAATAATATTTACAACGACACTGAAGAAGCGCAGCTTAGTTATGGTATTGATCTGGATGCCGATCATTGGGGAAATACCATATTAATCGAGGGCAATGAGGTCGAGGCCCACTCCTCCCCTCTATATTTTGGTTATCTTTATGAAACAACAGTTGAGATCACCGGCAATGAATTGGCATCAATTAATTACAATTGTATCTACATGTATTATTTGGAGGATTCTGTTCTAACCATAGCCGGTAATAACATTTCCGGTGGCGGAGGAATTGAGATAGACTATCTATATTCATCGGCCATATCCATTGCTAACAACTCCATTACCTCCTCCTATTACGAACCGGTATATCTTTATTGGGTTGAGGATGGAACAACGGTTGAGATCACTGGCAATGAAATAACGAATGATGATGGAAGAACATGCATCTATGCATATTATTTTTACGAATCTGTAGTAACCATATCCGAAAATGACCTTGCCGGAGAATGGGGATTCTGGGTGGATTACTCAGAATCATCGGGGGTAACCGTTGACGACAACTCGATTGAATCCCCCCATAGTACTGTCGGCTTCTTGAAGGTTTATGACAATTCCTCCTTCACTGTTACCAATAATGACATGGTTGCCTATGATTATGGGAGTGCTTGTGTTTATGGCGAACATCTTGGCGGTTCCACGCTTACGGTTGAAAATAACGAAATCTCCGCTGAGCATGGAATACTGATAGAAGATTTGTGGAACGCTTTCTTCGCCGCACGCGGGAACACACTTGAGGTTGAAGAAGGTGCTGTCGTCGTTGACTACGCCGAAGACGGCCTGATTGAGGTGGAAGATAACACCATTACCACCGCCAACGCGGGATTTGCTTACGGGGAGGCCTACGGCTGCGAAATCAAGGTGACCGGCAATGCTATTACCGCAGCGGCGGAAGCAGTTGAAGATGCCAGGGGCATCTTCCTCGGGTATGATGATTCATATGGCAACGGAAATAGCGTTGAAACTTATGGGTTTGATCGGTCCAGGCCCAACGCGGCGGGACGCCAGGCAGAACCGTCCGGGAAGCCCGAGAAAAAAGAGACCCCTTCTTTGCCGGAGCGGCCAGCGGTATTTAAACCAGCGCAAGATCTGCAAGGTCCGGCTGCAAACACCATTGAATTAGCGAATAATATTATATCCGGATTCAATGCCGGGATATACGTATATGCACTTTATGATTATTCCGACTCCGCCAACACGGTAACCATTCACGGCAACAGGCTGGAGGACAACGGCACCGGACTGGAGATCGACTCGCTGGCCTATAATCGCCTTGATTCTTCGCTAATGATCTTTAACAACAGCTTTGCCGGCAATGAAGTGGGCTTAAGGATTGACTCCGGCGATTATGCCGGCGACAATGTCTTCGCCTCGCTTAACAGCTTTACCGGCAATACAAACGCCGCGGTGATTACTCCGGATGGCTTTGACGCCACCCTCAACTGGTGGGGCGACGCCGATGGCCCCTCCGCAGGCGACGTTATCGGCGCCCTCTATGATCCCTGGCTGGCGGAGGTTGTGCTGGCTACCAGCGGCTCCATCCTAAAAGATAAAGGTCAAAACACCCTTACGGCCACCTTGTTCGACAGCGACGGCAACGTGGCCGGGACCGACCTCCTGTGGGTTCTCTTTACCGTCAGCGGGGCCAATAACTTGACTGAAGTTGTGGCCCTGAAAGACGGCGTGGCTGTCTTTAAGTACCGCGACCAGTCTCCCGGGACCGATACTATTACCGCCGGGGTGCTCTTCGCCGGCGTCATGACCGGGCTTGAATCGGGAGAGAGGCAGGTCCTCTGGCTGGACGAAGAGAAGAAGCCGGAACTACCCCGGACAGGCGGCTTAAATTACCGGCTTTCCCTGGCGCTCCTGCTGCCGGCGCTGCTCCTGGCCGGTGGGATGCTGCTAATCAAACGCAAAGCAGCTAAAGCCTGGTAAACCTGCCCCCGGGAACCCTTCCCGGGGGCTTTTTTTATTTTCGCTGGCCAGTGTGGCCATGCTCTCGGCTCCACTGCTATGTCCTATTTTTAGTATTTGATAAATTTATTTCCCGGGACACCACAAATGCTGCATTTTTCCGGAATATATTTTTCGATATTCCCGCATACCGGGCAAAGATAGTAGAATACT
>JAKOVY010000163.1 GCA_029781825.1 Bacillota bacterium
GATTCCAGCAGTTTTGATACGCTGGAATCCCTGGCATCCGACAAAAATAGATGCTGAAGTAATTCTGAGTCGATGGTAACATGGTATTGAGCCATTGCAAGGTCACCTCCGGTTTTGGTTTGTTTTTTCGTCACTTACCATTCTAAACCAGAGGCCTTGTTTATGGCTCTTTATTTTACACAATTATATGGACTTAACTCACAATTGTTCCAAATTGACATACGGTTGATGAATCTCCAATATCGATGAACTGATTAAATTGCTGGTGCATTCCGCTTGTGTTAACATTTAAATTGCCTACATTAGGATAAGGAGGTTAGAATGTTTTGATTAAAAGCAATCCCGATCAATTTAAGGCCTTGAAAAATAACCCCAATGATGGGCCGGTAGTAATGCTTAATCTGCTGAAGTTCAAGCCCGACGGTGGATTTGAAACCTATCTCCGGTATATGCAGGAATCCAACAAGTACGTTGAGGAAGTCGGCGGCAAGATGATATTTCTCGGCAAACCCAACGAACTGCTCTACGGCGACGAGACCTGGGATCTTATGATGCTTGTGCAATACCCGTCCCGGGCCAAATTCCTGGAGATGGCCAACAATCCGGATTATATAAAAGTACACGAGCTGCGAGAAAAAGCAGCAGAAAAAGCGGTACTTTACGCAACTGACCAGATTCGTTTCAGGGACTTGGTTTCCCAAAACTTCCAAAAATAAAAGACGGGAGGGTGAATAATGGCCGAGTTACGCGAAAGGTTTATTGAAACCAATGGTATTCGACTTCATGTAATGGAGGCCGGTCCCGCCGATGGGCCTATGATCATGTTCCTGCACGGCTTTCCTGAATTCTGGTATGCCTGGCGCAAACAGATCGGTTACTTCGCTGACAGGGGTTACCTGGTAGTGGTCCCCGATCAGAGGGGTTACAATCTAAGTGACAAGCCGGAAGGAATAGCCTCCTATAAAAGTGATGAGCTCGCCAAGGACGTGGTGGGCCTGATTGATTTTTACGGCAGAGACCAGATTTATCTGGTAGGCCACGACTGGGGTGCATCGGTTTCCTGGTGGACGGCCATAAAATACCCTGAACGGATAAAGCGTTTGGTGATAATGAACGTCCCTCATCCCAAGGTTATGAACCGCAACATGTTGACCAATCCCAGACAGATGCAGCGGAGCTGGTATATATTCTTCTTCCAACTCCCCAATGCCCCCGAGAAGCTTGCTTCGGCCAACAATTTCGAGTGGCCGGTCAGCGTCCTGGCCAGTACCAGCAGACCGGGCACTTTCAAGCCTGAGGAACTTGAGGAGTACCGCAAGGCCTTCGCCCAACCGGGAGCTTTTCCCGCCATGATCAACTGGTATCGCGCTTCCCTGCAGTGTCGTAACGAACCCCCGGCAAGTTTCCGTGTCACCATGCCCCTGTTGATTTTGTGGGGTCTGGATGATGTTGCCATCATCCCGGAGCAGGCTGACCAGAGCCTGGAGTACTGTGATCAGGCGCGCTTGGTAAAATTTGATTGCACCCACTGGATCCAGCATGAGGAAGCAGACAAGGTAAACCAGATGATTGAAGAATTCATTAAGGAGCCATAAATCTTAAAAAATTTATTGATGCACACAAACAGGGATAGTCACTTTCTCCGGACTATCCCTGTTCGCACGTTATGGCACCCCTTCCCCATCTGCAACCGACCCGGTTGGCATCGAATCCCCGAAGATTCTTCCCGGCCTCAATCAAACCGCTAATAGTTCAAAATGCTCAGGTTATTCTGCATTGTTACAATCGCATAATTTGTTGGAATATTAAAATTTTTATGGGAAGATAAGCAGGTATGTGTTGGTTGATGTCGAACATTAAAACAAAGCATACTTTCGTTTGCTTAAACCCCAGACCACCAATACTGCATTGGAAGGAGGGAGATTAAAGAGTAAAAATCCGGGATTATTGGAGTAGACACCACAACAAACCAGTGAACGGACTCTTCTGATTTTATTAAACACAGCATTCCATCAAACCAGTATTAGTTAATCATTCGCAGCAAGATATACTCCAATCTCTAATTCCAGCCAACCAAACAGAATAGCAGCCAACAGGCAAGGCAGTTGTTTTATTAAAGGACATAGCAGAGAATGGAGGTCTTGCAATGACAATGGAATACGACTATGAAAAACTATTGAAAGAAAGACCCTGGCTTAAAGAATATGATCCCGAGGTTCCTTATATTGCCCGCATTCCAACCTTTCCCGCCGGTGATGTCTTAAGGAATACAGCCGCCAGTTGGCCCGACAAAGATGCCATATGGTTTTACGGCTGGACCTGCACCTTCTGGGAGCTTTACCGCACCGTCAATCGATTTGCCAATGCCATGTTGAGTCTGGGCATCAAACAGGGTGATCGCATCGGTCTCCTGCTGCCCAACTGCCCGCAGTTTGTCATATCCTTCTGGGCCATATTAACCATGGGCGGAATAGTTGTTAATATGAACCCCTTGTACACCGTGGAAGAGCTGGAGTTCATGACAAAGAACACCGAATTAACAGCCATGATTACTTTCGACGGCTTAATCGAGAAAATGGATGCCCTGATTCAGCGAGTAAACATACCGCACATAATAATCACCCGTTTAGGCGATTACATCCCCGGTCAGGGACAGGCTACCGCCGAAAGCCTGGGCATTAAGGACAAAGGCTGGCACCACTTTGGACAGCTGCTGGAAGCTACGGCCAGTCACAGCCGTCCGCGCCCGGTCATCAAGCCGGAAGACCCGTGCGTAATCCAGTTTACCGGCGGGACTACCGGCGTGCCCAAGGGTGCTACCCTGACACATGCAAATATCGTGGCCGGCATATATGAGAATATGTACTGGGGGAGCTCGGTTATCAATCCAATACCCGTAGAAAGGCGTAAATCTTTCTGTGTACTGCCTTACTACCACATCTACGGCGAAGTCTGCCAGATGTGCTGGTCGATAAAGAATGCAGCCACCCAGATTATACTGCCCCGGTTTGAGATCGAAGAGGTCATGGACACCATTGAGAAGTTTGATGACATCAGTTATTTTGCGGCGGTTCCCACCATGCTTAACGCCATAGTCAATCACCCCCGGGCCAAAGAGATGGACCTGGGTAAGAAGTTCGTATTTGTGGGCTGCGGCGGTGCTCCCTGTCCGCCGGAGCTGATTGACAAACTGCTGGACATGGACATCTTCTATCAAGAGGGTTGTGGAATGAGTGAAACCGTCGCTCAGAACATATCCCAGCCCTGCCTGGGCAAAAAGAAGGTAGGCAGTATCGGCGTTCCTTATCCCAGCACCGTGGTCCGACTGGTTGACCCTGCCACCGGCGAGGATGTCCATTGGGAACCCTATAAAGTTGGGGAAATTGTCACCAAGGGTCCAATGGTTATGGCCGGTTATTGGAACAATCCGGAAGAAACAGCCAAGCAGTTGAAGGACGGATGGCTCTACACGGGCGACCTGGCCTATCGCGATGAGGATTGGCACTTCTTCATCGTTGACCGTTCCAAAGACATGATAATTTCCAGCGGTTTCAACGTCTTTCCGACGGAAGTGGACAATGTGATTTTCTCTCATCCGAAGGTAATGGATGCGATGTGTATCGGTATCCCCGATGATTACCGTGGTGAGTCGCTGAAGGCTTTCGTGGTGCTGAAGCCGGGTGAAACTTGCGATGCCGAAGAGATCCTTTCCTGGTGCCGTGAGAGACTCGCTCCTTACAAGATTCCCAAGGAAGTTGAGTTTAGGGATTCCGTTCCCAGAAGTCCGGTCGGAAAGGCTCTGCGCCGCATCCTCCGTGAAGAAGAACTGGCCAAGCGCGCCGCCAAGTAGGCAACAGGCCTAGTGTTACACTGATCCCCTTATATCACATCCCCCGGAACAGTACCGGGGGATTTTTTATTGGATTGGTTCATTTCGAAGAGGTACACCAGGGTCCCATTCGCGTAACAGACTGTTGTAGCAAAGAATTGAAGCAACCTCGCATCGCTGCGCATATATTATCTTGAATCCAAAAAGTGGGAGGAATACTCTTGAAACAACTGGTGCTCAAAAAACCGGTTATTGCAGTAGCCGGGAGCTCAGGCAAGACTACCACCAAGGAGATGATTGCCTCCATACTGGCAACGCGGTGGAAGATTTACAAATCCAAGGCCAATCAGAATAACCGCAGAGCCATGAGGAGGCATGCCCGCAGTATTCGCCCCTATCACCGGGCGGCGGTCCTCGAGTTCGGCATGTCCAATTACGGACACCTGCGCAGGCAGTGCAGAATAATACAGCCCAACATAGCGGTTATAACCATGGTTGGGTCGGCCCACATCGGGAATGTCGGCGGCAGTGTGACCAGACTTATTAAAGCCAAGTCCCAACTGGCACAGCACATGAAAAGAAGCGGCACCCTCTTCTTAAATGCAGATGATCGTAATTCGCGCAAGCTCCGCCTGAAGCCGTTCAGGGGGCTGATTAAAACCGTGGGAATAAAGGGGATGGGAGATTACACCGCTCACAATATTCGCTATGTCAATGGCGGCATGGCTTTTACCGCCCGGGTTAAAGGCGCTGAGCACAACTTCTTTATTCCGGTTTACGGAATACATAACGTATACAACGCCTTATTTGCGATTGCCGTTTCCGACCACCTGGGTTTTACGGTTGAGCAGATGCAAACCGGCCTTAAACGCTATCACCGCCCCCGCCGCCGTCTGATTGTTTATCGTACCAAGAATGATATCAGAATTATAGACGACACCTTTAATGCCAATCCCCACTCCGTAAAAGCCGCCGTTGATGTGCTGTCGCAACTCCAGGGATATCCCAAGATCCTGGTTCTGGGGAACATGTCTGAATTGGGCAGCTATTCTAAGAAAGGACATCAAGAGGTCGGCCGCTATGTGGTAACCAGGAATGTAGATTACCTTTTTACTTTTGGCAAACGGGCCCGTGAGATCAGTGCAACTGCTGTAAAGCACGGATTCCCCGCCAACCGAACCTATCATACCACGGAACGCAAGAAACTGCACCGTCAGCTCAAAGCGGTCATCAGTACCGGTGCTGTTGTTTTGGTCAAAGGCTCACACAACACCCACATGAACCGTACCGTGAGCTACCTGCGAGGGAAAAAAGGGTAGCCTCCCCTTCTCGGGGCGATGCCGGCAACACCGTCCGGCATCCTGCTTTATCGGGTTAAATCAGAAACACTCCAAACACTAATCTCAGCAGCATATGCCTACACTTACAATGCCTGCAAGTTTTCCCACGGGCCCTCATTGCAGCCTCGGACCGGGATTGATAAATTGAAGGTACTGCTTTATGATTGCAATAACCCACCTTGGCTGCTTGGGGCAGTGCGGTTGCTGCCGCGTATTTCCCCCTTGGGCAGGTTATAAAAAAACATAAAACGGGAGGACCCGCAATTGCATGAGAAACGTTTATTGGAATGCCCCTTCTGCCAACCCGAGGAGGTAATACTTGAAAACCGGTTGGCCTGGGCCCGCTATGACCCATTTCCGGTCAATCCAGGACATATGCTGGTTATCACCCGCCGCCATGTAAGCGATTTTTTTCACAGCACCAAGGAAGAAAGAACAGCGATAAACAGTCTTCTGGAAGAGGCCAAGCTTCTGCTGGACAAAAAGTACAATCCGGATGGTTACAACATCGGTATCAACTGCGGGACTGCTGCCGGGCAAACCATTATGCACCTTCATATCCACCTCATTCCCCGCTACAAAGGAGATATGGACGATCCCCGCGGGGGCGTCCGGGGGGTCATTCCGGAGAAACAGAAGTATTGAGATTGAGAGTTCGACGGACTCGCACAGTAACACATTTATATCGGATTCATAGAATATACCAGCAACTAATTAAATTGTTAGTGATCTGCTAACAATAATTTTTTGTTTTTCGGAGTTAGCCGACCCTAAGAATGTGAGTTATGCCAAACCCGGGTCGGTAAACGAGCGAAAGGAGATAAAACCGGTGGAGAGTGGGCCTGCAAATCTATCACTGGCGGACCTGCCAACAGGGTCTGCCGGCTGCATTACCTCCGTGGAAGTTGGCGGCCTTTTACGGCGGAGGATTCTGGACCTGGGCATGATACCCGGGACTCAAGTTCGCTGCGTGCGCAAAGCCCCGTGGGGAGACCCTGTCGCCTTGCAGGTTCGGGGAAGCATAATCGCTCTGCGAGCAGAGGACCTGAAAAGAATCAAAATCTCTCCTTTGATTAACCGCGAGGGGTAAGTCAATGTCCGAACAAATAAACAAGCAGGTATTGCGGGAGCATTTCGGTATCAGAGCCAGGCCTGAACAGGTGGTGGTAGCTCTGGCCGGTAATCCCAACGTAGGAAAAAGTACGGTTTTTAACGTCCTTACCGGCCTCAGGCAGCACACGGGCAACTGGCCGGGTAAAACCGTAGATAATGCTCAGGGGGTTTTTTATTATCGCCATACCTCCTTTCTTCTGGTAGACCTGCCTGGAACCTACTCTCTTCTTGCCCATACCATTGAAGAACAGATTGCCCGTGACTTCATCTGCTTCGGGCATCCTGATGCCACCCTGGTGGTCCTGGATGCTACCTGTCTGGAAAGAAATCTGAACTTGGCACTGCAGGTACTGGAGATCACCCCCAGAGTTGTGATATGTGTAAACCTTATGGATGAAGCCCGAAAAAAAGGGATTATCATAGACCTGAAAACCCTGGAAAATGAACTGCAAGTCCCGGTGGTCGGAACCGCCGCCCGTATTGGTGAGGGAATTGAAGATCTCAAAGAGGCTCTGTGGCAAGTCGCCACCCAATTGACCCCCGGGGAGCCGGCGCAAATTAGATATTCTCCGGAAGTTGAGGAGGCCGTTCGGGAATTAAGTTCCGTTTTAGATGCCGTTGCGATCGGACCTCTCAACCGGAGATGGCTGGCTTTAAGGTTGCTTGACGGCAATCCGTCTATCCTGGCCAGTATAAATACCTATTTTGAGCTTCTTTCCAATTAGGAGGGAGCAGCATGAGCCTTGTTTACACTCAATCCTGGCTAGATAACGCATCCCATAAGGCGGAAGAGATTCGTCAAAGGTACGATAACCGGATTGCCGATCTCATCGTTAACGACCTGTACAGCAATGCCGAAGAAATCGCCAGCAAAGCGGTTATTTCTTGCAGGCGCAGTCGCAGCTGGGACAAAAAACTGGACGATGTTCTTACCTCCCGCAGGTATGGTTATCCTGTAATGCTGGTCCTATTGGGCACGGTATTCTGGCTGACCATCGTCGGAGCCAATTATCCATCCGATTTGCTGGCTTTGCTGTTTTCCAGGCTGCAGGAACAGCTGGCCTTGTTTTTCAGTGCGACCGGCATACCGGACTGGTTCCATGGAGTAATGGTTTCAGGTCTTTTTGAAGGAGTAGCCTGCGTCGTATCAGTCATGCTCCCGCCTATGGCCATCTTCTTCCCGCTGTTTACCTTGCTCGAAGATCTCGGCTACCTGCCCCGCGTAGCCTTTAATCTCGACCACATCTTTAAGAGGTGCGGAGCCTGCGGCAAACAGGCTTTAACCATGTGCATGGGGTTCGGATGCAATGCCGCCGGGGTGGTTTCCTGCCGGATTATTGATTCTCCCCGCGAACGAATCATGGCCATTCTGACCAATAACTTCGTACCCTGCAACGGCAGATTTCCGATACTGATTGCCATTGGAACCATTTTTATCGCAGGAATACTGCCTCACTGGCTGCAGTCCGCGGTGGCGGCTGGGGTGGTTACTGCTATGGTTGTCCTCGGTGTTTTGATTACTTTTGGGGTCTCGTGGTTGCTTTCCCACACCATCTTAAGAGGAGAACCATCTTCAATGGTCCTGGAACTTCCACCTTATCGTATGCCCCAGGTGGTTCCGGTCATCTACCGTTCGATCATCGACAGAACCATTTTTGTTCTGCGACGCGCGGTAGTTATGGCGGCTCCGGCGGGAGCTCTGACCTGGATACTTGCCAACACCTATATTGGCGATTTCAGCACTATCGTTCATGCTGCCACCTGGTTACAGCCGCTGGGGCAGATGATTGGTATGGATGGTTTTATCCTGTTGGCCTTTATTTTGGGACTGCCCGCCAATGAAATCGTAATCCCGATACTGCTCATGATGTATCTGTCAACCGGTCAGATGGTGGATTTCACAAGTCTGGAGGAACTGAGGAAGGTCCTGATCAATAACGGCTGGACCTGGCTGACAGCGGTTAACATGATGCTCTTTACCCTGCTCCACTGGCCATGTACCACCACTCTTCTAACAGTATACAAGGAATCGGGCAGCAGGAAATGGACCGCCATCTCATTTCTTATTCCAACGGTCACCGCGTTTCTGGTATGCTTTGTTTTTACGCAGGCGGTTCGGTTTCTGGGTCTGGTTTAATGAGTCGGCACAGGGTAAAACTGCCAGTATCACTTTTTTATAAAGAACCATAATAGTAATCAGGAGAGTTTCGAGGGCGGAAATGGCCGCCGCCGCCCCACCCAAGCGGGTGTTGGAGATGCAGGAACTGTCACCCTGCCGAACTCTCTTATTATTGGGACCGGGTAAGCCCGGTCCCTTGTTATTCCAGTATTAAAGGCCTAATCCCTTAGCCTTACTGTCCCGTTACACATCAGGAGAGCGCTGCGCAGTTCGGTTATACTTTTAGTCAATTGGTCTAGTTTGGCCTCAATGCGGACCAACAGATAGGCGGAAACGATTATGGGGAAACCGTAATTGCCAATACTCTGTAACAGTGCTTCCACCTCTCACCACCTCTCGTCTTTGAGACACCCGGAACATCCCCCGGTAAATGTTCTGTTTTACCTTCGCGGGTCGGCCTGTACTCGGCTGCCGCCTTTTCGGTGGATGCTCTGCTTTTCATCAGTATTTCAAGATGGGGGCGCCGGACGACGCCCCCTCCTTGTTAGCCAATGTCCAGTTCAGTAACATCCGTTACCACGATGCGCGCGCTTTCCTTGGTAATCAAGTCGCCGCCGGTGCTGGTGAAAATGTTCCTGGCAATGATGTTATCCATCAAGAGCAAAGCATCGGCTGCGGAATAAGACTCAATAACATCTGGGACCTTTATGGTAACCAAACGGCCGGCAGCGTTGTTGAAGCGCAGTTCCAGAACTCTTGCCATTCAGCACCATCCTCCCTTCCTTAAGGTTAAGTCCCGAAAAAGAGCTATTCGGGTTCTCCGGTGATGGTTACCACATTGCTGCGAAGAATAGCGGCTACCGGCTTGGACTGAGCGCTGCCCAGCAGGTCGGCAATAGCTTTAACGTCATTGTCAGTAGCTTCGGATTTGATATTCCGGTAAGTGAGGTTTTTATACTTGATAGCTCCGGTACTGGTGGTGCCATCTTCAACTCTGATGATGAGCTCGCTGCTGATCGGTTCGCTGTTAACCGCCATCATTCATCACCCCCTTTCAACACGTGCTCCGGGTTCCATGTAAGGATACCACGGCATCCGTTTGATTTATTGCTCTCCCGTCGTACACTGGTCATGCAATTTTGCGGCATTTCAAAGCCGTAGAATCGAGGATTATCATCCCTTGATTTAGTTTTCCGTTTGCGCGACATCGGTTTTTTATCGGAAGTTGAAGTTATGTGTTAGGAATTGTTAGAGAAGGACAAGCCTTACCCGAAATGGTGCAAGCCGGTTGGCGCCAAGCCTTACCCAGAATGATTTGAGACGGTTGGTGGCAAGCCTTACTCAGTATGGTTCAAGCCACTTGGCGGTAACCCTTACTCGGAATGGTGCAGGCCGGTTGGCGGCAAGCTTTCCCAGAATGGCTCGGGTCGGTTGGCGGTGGGAATGAATCCTCCGCGCCCCCCTGTGTCGGGTTGCTCACCACGCCAATACCAGGTATGACTTGAATTATCGGGAACCGGGGGGTATCCTAAACAGTAGGAGACAGCCGGTTAATTATTAAGGGAGGTACGAAATATGCAAGCCAGCGACATAAAAAAAGTCCTGATTATTGGTTCCGGAACCATGGGACGGCACATAGGACTGCAGAACGCACTCTTTGGTTGTGATGTAGTTCTTTATGACATTAATGAGGAGATACTGCAGAAGGCTCTTGTCCATATCGGAAAGATAGCTGCCGGGCTTGTCCGGGGCGGGTATATCACCGAAGAGATGGCGGAGGCTGCTAAAGCTCGTATCACGACAACTACCGACATGGCAGCAGCCGCAGCCGATGCAGATTTGGTCAATGAATCGGTCCCGGAAAGCATCGAACTCAAGAAAAAGGTCTGGGGCGAGTTCAGCCAATACTTCAAAAAGGATGCCATCCTAACAACCAATACCTCAACGCTGTTACCATCACTGTTTGCCGAAGCCAGCGGAAATCCGTCGCGGTTCCTTGCCTGGCATTTCGCCATGCCGGTTTTCATACTCAACATAGTTGATGTTATGCCTCATGCAGGAACTGATTCGGCCGTAACGGAGATTATGATTGAACACTCGCGCCGTATTGGTCAAACACCCATATATATTGCCAAGGAATGGCCCAAGTACGTCTACAACGAGATGTTTACCTCCCTGCTGGCTGCCGCACAGCGATTGGCGGTTAATGGGGTCGCAAGCATCGAAGACATTGACCGCGCCTGGATGGTAATCATGGAAATGCCGCGAGGACCCTTTGGCATAATGGACAATGTGGGACTCGATACCTGTCTGGCGGTCACTAAGGAAGCTGTTGCCGCCGATCCGAACTATCCGTACGGCAAGGAGATAATTGCCATGCTACAGGCCAAGGTTGACGCCAACGAGCTGGGAAGAAAAACAGGCAAGGGGTTCTACACCTACCCCAACCCAGCCTACGAGCAACCGGGCTTTGTTGAACGCGTAGTTCCCAAGTACAAGAAATAAACAGTTATTAATAAAGATTCTGCGTGGGTTACATCACGGGAAGTTGGCAGCGCCCGGCTCTAATGCCGGGCGTTTTAATTGTATGGTAACCAATATTTTGGATCCGGGCAGTCGGCAAAGCAGAATTCAGCTTATCATCCGGCTGTGGCAACTAACCCAGATTGAGGTTGGACGGCCGGACCCCTTCCACCAGGTAGAAGCAATCCCCGTCCTGTTCGACCTTCCCCAGACGCATAAGCCTTTCAAGGTGATGCCAGACCATCATGTATTCAAACACAAATATGCGTTTGGGGTGACCCT
>JAKOVY010000042.1 GCA_029781825.1 Bacillota bacterium
CTGGTAAAATAGGAGGAGAACAAGCAATAGGCGGTGATTGTAGTTGCTAATGCGCAAGGACAAAACAATTCGGCAACAGATTTCTATGGTGAGTCTTGAGGATCTTGTTCCAGAAGACCACTTGCTGCGGGCGATTGACAAAGCCATTAACTTTGACTTCATTTACGATCTGGTTAAAGATTATTACTCAGAAACCAAAGGTCGTCCCAGTATTGACCCGGTTGTGTTGATTAAGATGTCATTGATTCAAGTTTTGTACGGCATTAGCTCAATGCGGCAAACCGTTCGCGAGATTCATGTAAACAATGCCTATCGCTGGTTTTTAGGTTATGGGCTTCATGAGCCAATCCCGCATTTTTCGGTATTCAGCAAGAATTACGAACGGCGCTTTAAAGATACAGACCTGTTTGAAAAGATATTCGAATACATACTGCTGGAAGCCATTGAAAGTGGTTTTGTCAAACCTGATGCGATTTTCATTGATTCTACACATGTTAAAGCCAGTGCCAATAAAGGTAAATACCGCAAGGAACTAGTGAAACGTGAAGTTCATCGTTACAAGAGACAACTCATGGAGGAAGTCGAGGAAGATCGGGCAAAGGAAGGCAAAAAGCCTTTGAAAGACAAAGGAGATGATGATCCTGATGGCGGCGGCAGTCCAATTGAGGTAAAAGAAGTAACGGTAAGCACAACTGATCCTGAATGTGGGCTGTTTTACAAGGGAGAAAAAGAGCGGTGTTTTGCATATTCAGCTCATGTAGCCTGCGACCGCAACAACTTCATTTTGGGCCTTACCACCTCACCGGGAAATGTACATGACAGTTTGGTCTTTACCGATATCTATAGCAAGGTGAAGAGCCGATTTGGTGAAGAAATAGAGTCTGTAGTAGTTGATGCCGGTTACAAAACCCCCGGTATCTGCAGAGAGATAATAGATGATGGAAAGATCCCTGTAATGCCATATAAAAGACCTATGACCAAGCGAGGCAACTACAAAAAACATGAATATGTCTACGACGAATACTACGACTGCTATATCTGCCCCAATAATCAGATTTTGAAATACAGCACTACTACCAGGGAAGGATACCGTGAGTACAAAAGCAACCCTAAAATCTGTGCTACATGCGAAATGATAGGCAAATGTACCCAGAGTAAAAACAAGACCAAGGTTATCCTGAGGCACCTGTGGGAACATTACCTGGAAGAGGCGGAAGATATAAGGCATCACCTAAAATACCGAGAGCTTTACAAGCAGCGAGGCGAAACAATCGAAAGAGTCTTTGCTGATGCCAAAGAGAAACATGGAATGCGCTACACAAGATTAAGAGGATTGCGGCGGGTGCATCACCACCTTACACTCCTCTTTGCTTGTATGAATCTCAAAAAGCTGGCCATGTGGAAGAAGAAAGCAGGAATGTTGCCTCCGAATGGCCGTAATTTAAATCTATTGGAATTGATTGCTAATAAACTGTCACAAAAAACAATCCCGCTTCCAGAACTAGCAGTCTGAAAAACGGGATTTGTCTACAATCTGAAACCCCGTCCGGCCAATGCTGGACGGGGTTTTTCCATTATTCCTACCGACTCGGTTTACTGAACATAATCCCTAAACTGCACATAGATTCTGCCCACCGAAGATGACGCCCGGTTGGGTATGTTTATCACCTGCTGCTTGCCGCTTCCTGTTCGGGACGTCAGTACGATAGAAGTAGTCCCGTTTGGAGGATCAGCCCCCGGTATATGAAAATCAACTCCTGTAAAAAATGTGATTTCAGCGTAGTATTGGACAGGTATGCCGAGATTGCTTGTGCCGTCAGCGTCCTTATCATATACACAGGTATAATTGACCCGCTTGCTCACGGGATGAGTATCACCACTAATTATGTCTGTTCCATTTATCTCAAGCTTGTCTATTTTGTCGAGTTGGTCTCCCCAGAATTCTTGGTTCCTGCCAACAATGAGGTTGACATGGCTGTCACTGCTGTCCATCGATGCAGCCAGTCCTACCCCCGGCACGGCTGAGGTGGGCAGCCTGAGCAAGTAGTTATTTCGTATAAAAGGCTCAAAGTAGAAGTACTCATTATGATTAACGTTATCATCCCGGATGAGAACAAATTCGTAGTGCTGTCCCTTCTTGCCGGTGAAAGGCCCCCAAGAACCATCACTCCCCAGTTGGTAGGTTGCTGCCGGCTGATCACCGGTTCGGTAGCCAGTGGTACCGGCTATCTCCCATATCTCCAGAGTGGCTTCCCCTGGACCGGTGTTGTTAGGGAATACAACCACCCTTCCCGCCAGTTCCACCGTATCGCCGGGTTCAGGCAGAATATCGCTGGTTACAGGGCTCTCACCGGTAAAGAATTTGTACATCTCCACAAATGACTGGGCAGAGGTTGCCACCTCCACATGGGACTGACCTTCAAGGGTAATATTAATCCCACCACCTATCTCATAACCGCGGTTCAGAATCCCCGCCCAGAGACCCAAGGACGGTACTCCCCCCGGAGGACTCTCGGATGGATAGCCGTCTAAGCATACATAATGAGCAAAATTCGCCGCGCGCATTGGTGAGGAGTTTAAGTAACCCTGTGTCACGTAAGTACCTAATGAGTGCGCTACAATGTCAATTGTGTCGGTCTTGGTCTTTTGTTTGACCGTATTGACAAGCTGGTCAAGCTTCGACCAGACCGCAGCTATATCCTGTGGGTCAATACTGCCGCTGGTAAACTTGGATGAGTCGTACTCAAAGGCAAATATCCAGTCAGCCGGATAACCGTTACTGGTAAACCGCATCGCCTGTGACTCGAACTGTGTCGCCGATCCCGCGCCACCATGAACAAAAATTATGGGGCGGCGGACATCAGAGACAGGTGGCGAGCCCGGCTCCAGATCCTTCCATACCTCTTCACTGAGGCTGATCTGCTGAGATGATACCCCGATGAAGGGAATCGGCAGATACTGGGGACCGCCCGGCCAAATGTGGCCTCCGCCCTCAACTTTGTAGAAAATGACTTTGGTATCGTTAATCCCATTATCATACACATACTTGGTGATGGAGGTCGGATCATCCGGAACGACGTTGGGGTATTGAATGATTTTGGGTTGGGTTGACGTCTGGTTCCAGTACACCCATTTAGCCACAGTCTGCTCTGCAGACAGGTAACCCGACCCAGGGACTCCGTCGTACGGAACAACCGGGTCATCGGTACCCTGACAGTGGATAACGGTGATGGGACGTTTGGGCGTTAAATCAGCCAAAGAAGCCGTAAGGGGGCCGGTCGCACCGACAATACCGGTAATCTTGTCCGAGAGCATTACCGCCAGTGCATGACTGAACATACTGCCATTGGACATGCCGGTGGCATAAACTCGATTGGAGTCGATATTGTATTCGTCTTTGAATTTGTCTATTAAGGCAGTGACAAACGCCAGATCACCAGCGTCGCCGACCCACATGCCCTGATATCCGGGCATCAGATCGGGTCTCTCCTTGAGGCTGCCCAATTGACCACCTTCGGGGATAGGAACCCCGTTGGGAAATACCGCAATAAATCCATACTTCTCCGCCAGAAGATCAAGTCCGGTCAGGTTACACTGTCCTTCGCCGTTGCTCTGATAGCCGTGAAAGGAAAGCACCAGCGGAACAGATTCAGACGGTTTGTAACTTGAGGGAACATAATACTCATAACTGCGCTCCTTTTCCCCCACCATAATGGTCCCATGCTTTAATGGATAAGCGGCGACAGCGAGACTTCCATCGGTTTGAAGTTTGCGGTCAAATTTGACGTAAGCAGCGGTGGTTTTTAATGGATCAGCCGCCATATCCGCGCGGAATTGATCCCATGTTTTGGGGGACATGGAGTTGATATTGGCTCCCCAGTCGTAGATAAAACCCATCTGATCCTGAAAAACACTTATGCTCTGCGAGTCGAACAAGGCTGCTTTGTAGCCTTCCTGCAGAGCATTCATCATCGCTGCGTTCCCAATCGCCTGCAAATAGTCAGCATTTACCACATGGCCGTCACTGGTTGAATAAGTGACATGTTTTATAAATAGGTCCTGCGGGCCCTGAGCCCAGGCCGCAGGGCCGAACATGAAAACAAAGACCATTATTAATGCCCAAATGCGATAAGCCCGATTAATACGCCCCATTCTTTAATACCTCCTTCATTCCCGTACTCGCGACAAATACGCGGCCTGAAATCATGTCGTAATTTTAATATCCGCATCGCTGACGGCAACGTCTCCGTCAAAGTGTATACGCCAGATATTGGCACTGCCTGCCACTTTAATGGCCGGTTGGTCTTTCACGGTAACCTTGGAAACGCGATCGGCATCACTGGAATTGGTTATAAAAACGGTCACCAATGTCCCACCGGTCACCGGATCGGCAAGTACGGTTTTGATGAAAGAGATTTTTGAATCACTGGGAGAAGAGCTTCCTCCTCCGCCTCCTCCCGAAGTTGTTGGCTGTGGTTTGGATTCATCCGGCCCCTTTCCGTCAATGGTAGCTTTGGCACCTTGTCGGATCTCGGTATTATTAAAATTAAATCCCCGGCCGGTGTTATTCCGGTTCTCCAGTCGAGCCTCGGTCTTGACGATAACCTTTTGAATATTTGTATTCCCGGTGGCGACAATCCTGACCGGCCCGCTCGATTTGCGAATCACAATGACTCCCAAATTGCAGTTCTTGAAGGTGATGCTCTCCGAGCCGCCGCCACATACGACAGTACGTCCATTCACTGTAACATCCTCAAGGACAATACTGCCCTCGCCAATACCCTCGGTCAGCAACAGACTTCCTTTTATTGTGCCTCCCTTCAAGGTAACTCCACCGGTGTTTATCGTAGCGTTACCGTCAACTACCTGCAGTGTATATAAACCGGCTTCCGTGTACATGGCTCCGGCTGCCTTGCTCAGTATTACCACCGCCTGAGCCCGGGTGGCGACATCGGTCGGCCGGCAGGTGCCATCAGGAAACCCGCTAAGTATCCCAGCCGCAGTTACCGCACCCATGGCATCCCTACTCCAGGGGGCAACTGTTCCTGCATCTTTAAAGCGGTTGATACCCGCAGGGCTTGGGTCCAGTTCAAGAATACCGGCCAGGATAACCGCTATCTCCTGACGGGTTATTGTGTTGTTGGGACGGATAGTGTTGTCGGGATAACCCGAGATGTATCCTGATTTTTTGGCCTTGGCTATCTCAGGAGCAAACCAATCATCTGCTTTGACATCAGCGTAGCTGATAGGGGCTTTCTCTTGCAGACCCAGTACGGCGTTTACCATGGTTATGAACTGGGCACGGGTAATACTTTGATCTGGTCTGAAGGTTCCATCGGGAAACCCGCCAACCAAACCCGCTTCAATCCATTCGGCAACCTGCTTGGCCGCCCAGTGATTCTGCATGTCGGCGGGTACTGCAGCGGCCTCTACAGAAAGCGCCAAGCCGGTTGCCAGCAACATTATCAATGCTGCCGCCAGGCTTAAACACAACCTGACCGGAAAAGTTAATCTTTGTTGGCTAAGCATACGCGCTCCAGTTAAGTCCATATAATTGTGTAAAATAAAGAGCCATAAACAAGGCCTCTGGTTTAGAATGGTAAGTGACGAAAAAACAAACCAAAACCGGAGGTGACCTTGCAATGGCTCAATACCATG
>JAKOVY010000004.1 GCA_029781825.1 Bacillota bacterium
GCCGGTTTTGTTCTGGGAGAAATCAATGATTAGGAACCACCTGGAGCGTTTGGTTAAATTAGGATTGGCGGAAGAACTCGACGAAGGTGTATTTAAAGCTGTTTGAATAAAGCTGTCACCGTCGGTTACAGAACTCGCCAGTTCATATTCCGGGCGTGCGCCAACAGCCGCGACTCCGGATTGACTGCTACCGGCGTACCCACCATTTCCAGCACTTTGAGATCGTCATAGCTGTCCCCATACGCCCGGCTGGCCTGCCAGTCAATCTCCCGTTCGGCGAAATGCTGCTTGATCAAGTTGATTTTGGCCTGCCCGTCAATGAATTCCACCGGCCGGCTATGGTCAAAAATTCCGTTGCATAGGGGCAGTTCTACGCCGATAACACAATCAAAACCCAGATCTTCACCCACAAATCTTAACAACCCGGCGTGAGCTCCCGACAGCAGAACCGTATAAAAGCCCTCATTTTTGGCGGCCTTAATCTCCTCGATTACCGCCGGATTGAAAAATTTTTTGAGATTGGGGTAGGCATGAGCAAAAAAAGCCATTATCTCTTCTTCGGTCATTCCTGTAAAGATTCGATTGAAGCGGTGCATAACTCGCATTTTCATGTGTTCCCGAGACAGCTTTCCCGTTTTCCAGAGTACCAGATGAGGCAGTACTGAGAACAGGGTTCTGAAATACCTGATGCGAGAGCGCTTTTGCCTGATCCAGTCTTTGCCCAGGCAGGGCAGTGTTTCTCTGGTAGTCAGGGTACCGTCAAAGTCAAAAATGGCGACTTTCACCGTAGTCCTCCGCTTTCCGCCTGCCGGGACCGGGAGGGCATAGCTCCCGCCACCGGCATTATCGCTCTGTGGTATTATGAGAGATAATTGGGAAATTATGCATAGTATAAACCGTGAACAAGTCAAGAAGAGTGAACCTGATGATCCCGCTGCGGTGGTGCAATGGCGTGATTAACTGCGGGAAAATCAACTGCAGATATGGTATGTCAATTCTTGCTGTCCCCTGCGGCGACGACGATCAAAAAACTATTCCAGACATTTGCTGATGATGTCCAGTGACCTGAGCAAGGATTCCTCCTCGTCGCCGATGGCCTCTTTGATCATTTGGTTAAACTTGGTCCCGGCATCGAGCACCCTTTCCGCCAGCTCACGACCTTTGCTGGTCAAGAAAACTCGAATAACCCGGCGATCCTCGCGATCGAGCTGCCTCTTGACCAGTTCCATAGCCTCGAGCTTGTCAACCATAGTGGTAAGCGACGAGTTCTCAATCTGCGCCCGGTTTCCAATCTCGGTCAGGGTTGAGCCGTCCTTTAACAGCAGGCTCAGGATAATAAAGGATTGAGGTAAATTTATTCCGAATTCTCCGTACTCGGAGGTCAGGTATCGTTCCACCTTCTTGTTGGTGGCTTTTAATTTGAAGCAGACAAAAGTAGTGAAGTCTTCCAAGTACATCTTCCCTTCGTGATTTCCTGATACAGGTTAGTTTATCATAACTCCGGTTGGCGTCAACAGCCCAAAATGGATTATACTGGAAAAACCGGTCGGTGTAAAGGGTTACATGGAAACCGTGCTTTTTATTGGTTATTTTGCATTTCCCAGGAAGAGATACCGCATGCTGCAGTGTATAATCCGTAACACAAACCATTGCCTGAGCGTTGACATAGAATGTAGTTGGGGGGATCCGAGTGCATAGTTCCAAGAGAACGCTGGAATCAATTCTAGCCTTGGATATTATTAAGACTTTAATCCGAGCCAATACCATAGAAATCAGCCGACTTAACACCACCATAGCTCTGCTGATCAAAGCCGGAGTCCCTTTTGACCTGGAATTTTCCCCCGGCACCCAAAGAACAGCCTCTTCGGCACAGCTTACCATCTTTATCAATCCCACAACCACCCTGGGTTTCACCTTTCAGTTTCAAGAAGGCACCCTGCCGGGTTTACCGGAAATGAGATAATTATGCTAAATTTAGATACGGGGATTTAATATTCACCAGGGAGGTTCCTCCGACTGGAGTTCAAAATGAGAAAGAAAATCTGCGCTCCCAGGATTAAAACAAGCTTTTTTGCTGCGGGTAATCAAATTGTGGGGAGGTTTTACCTGTGAATCAAGGCAGAAAGGGGAAACGAGGCTGGCTGGGTACAATCGCGGTGGCACTGGCAACGGTGCTAGTCATCGGGTTGGGTTTAACCGGGTGTGACCGAAAATCTGATTCGTCCGCAGGGAAAGACACAGTAACCCTCTACTTTGGAGATAAAGACGCCATGTACCTGGTTCCGGAGACCAGAACCGTGGACAAAAAAGACAGGTCTCTGGAGGCGGCGGTAATTGAAGAACTGCTCAAGGGACCGCAGAAGGAAGGTTCGGTTCCTACTATTCCCGAGGGCACCAGGGTGCTGTCGGTGACGGTTGTTGATGACGTGGCCTATGTGGATTTCTCCAAAGAGTTTCAGACCGAACACCCAGGAGGGTCGGCGGGAGAAATAATGACCATATATTCCGTTGTCAATACCTTAACCGGACTCCCGGGAGTGGAAAAAGTCCAGTTCCTGCTGGAAGGAGAAAAACACGAGTCCATACTGGGACATATGGATACCACGGTGCCCATTGAACCCGATTTCAATCTGGTGGAAAAGTAGAGCTGTACTTCCAACCCTACAGGTTATACTGGAGAGCGGGATATCCGCTCTTTTTATTTCCATTCCGCCTGCATCATGTGCGGGTCGGTTCCCCTCCTGATACCGAATGTTGGGATGATATGACCTTTAACCGGATCAACTTTTCTGTTAAAAAACCACCTGATTCTGAGGCGGTATGCCGCCGTATTGGAAGAATAACCCTGCAAGGGTATGCTGTGGAAATATCGCCGTTTGCGGCCCGAAACCGGCTTAATTCTTGACTGATTGCGGATTTGTATGGTATTGTTTAATCACATTCCGGAATATTATATTATCTATATCAGGAACACCATGTAATGTCTGCAAAAAAGATGCAATGAATTATCTCGGCTGACAATCTAATAATGACTTTATGTCAAAACCGCTGAATTCCTGGAAACAGGGAGCGGGGGACCCAAACAAATAGGGGTGAATCCGGTTTTCCGGTAGGGCTAGCCCTGGGCCCGAACCCGTCAGCTAACCTCGTAAGCGTTGGAAGGGAGACCTGAGTCATGGCATTAACTAACCAAAGGTGCTCTTTGGTTAATTTTTTCTCCATAATTATCATCATTTTATCATCAGTCCTCCGGCCAACTGCTAACCGAATCTACTGACTATCGGGCCTTTCTAATGTAATCTTCCTTGGGCAACAAAAGTTACATAGAGAGAAAGATAGAGAAAGAGAGTGATGCGCATGAGAGAGAAAAAGGCTGTTGATGATATCAGGCAGCAGGCTTTGATAAGAGCTGAACAATTGAGCCGGGATGCACTGTCGTATATGAGGGAAGCAGAAGCTGTGGAAACCGGCTTGACAACCTATGAAAGAGCAAAAGTCCGCAAGCAGCAGATCCTGGATTATTTGGGCGGCAGCCT
>JAKOVY010000007.1 GCA_029781825.1 Bacillota bacterium
AGCCATCTCTTCCCCTCCTCCTTCCTTGTGCATGGTTTTCTGCTTTGTCCCGGCGGGACAGCTTTTCCGTCTCCGGCATTTTATCGATTGAAAGAAAGGAGCGACGGGCTTTGCAGCCTGCGCTCCCAGGATAACAGGGTAAATTAGAGGGCGAAGTGTAACAGGGAAACCAGGGCCAGGACATAGGTAAACCAGTGAACCTCCTGCCCCCGCCCGGCTGCCAGCTTGACCAGCGGGTAGGTCAGGAAACCGGCGGCGATGCCGTTGGCAATACTGTAGGCCAGGGGCATAAAGAGGATGGTGACAAAGGCGGGGAAAGCCTCGGTAAAATCTTCAAAATCGATACCAGTGACCGCCCCCATCATCAGCATCCCAACGATGATCAGGGCCGGGGCCGTGGCGCCACTGGGGACCAGGCCCGCCAGGGGAGCAAGGAAGAGGGAGGCCAGGAAGAGGACACCGACGACCACAGCGGTCAGACCACTGCGACCGCCTTCGGAAACACCGGCGGTACTCTCCACATAGGTGGTCACAGTACTGGTACCTAGCAGGGCACCCATGACCGTACCGATGGCGTCAACCAACATGGACTGTCTAATCCGGGGCAGCCGGCCCTCCTTGTCCAGAAAGCCGGCCCTGGCCGCCGTCCCCACGAGGGTTCCCACGGTATCGAAAACATCGACAAAGAGAAAGGAAAATATAGTCATAAAACCAAGACTTAAGGCCCCCGGTAAATCAAACTGGAAAGCAATGGGGGCCAGGCTTTCCGGGGCACCAAAAATGTCGGAAAGACTGGTGGGAAAAGGAGTGACCCCCATAAAGAAGCTGATGACCGTTGTGATCAGGATCCCGAGCAGAATGGCGCCCCGCACCCTGAGGGCCATCAGGATGGCCGTTACCACCAGGCCGATGACAGCCAGCAGGGTCTGCGGTTCCGCCAGGTTGCCCAGTGCGACCAGCGTGGCGGCATCATCAACGATAATGCCGGCATTCTGAAGACCAATAAAAGCGATAAAAAGACCGATACCTGCGGAAACTGCCCTCTTCAGGCTGCCCGGAATAGCTGCATCAATATAATCGATTATGCCAAATATCGACAGCAGTATGAATATAATACCCTCTATTAAAACCACACCCAAAGCGGCCTGCCAGCCCGCCACCGGTGCTACGACAAAGGCGAACATGGCATTGAGCCCCATACCGCTGGCCAGGGCAAAGGGATAATTGGTAACCAGCCCCATGAGAATAGTAGTCACACCGGCGGAAATGGCGGTAGCAGTCATTACCGCCCCAAAGGGCATGCCGGTGGCACTGAGGATATTGGGATTAACAAAAAGGATGTAGGCCATGGTCATGAAGGTGGTCAGTCCGGCCATGATTTCCGTTCTGACGTCAGTATTTTTCTCTTTCAGTTTAAAAAATTCCTCAAGCATTTTCCTGCCTCCTCATCAGGTTATTAACCGTGGGGACAAAGGAGATCCTTGTGGGTATAGTCACCTCCTGTAAAAAAATTATACCCAGGCGGGGAGATGCTCCTTTAGAACTGTGAGCGAAACCTCCCCGCCTGGGCTTTTATCCCTTCGGTGTACTCCGTTCCTGTCCCTGCACCGGACAAAGGGACAAACCCGGAGCTGTACCACTTGGACCGGATGTCTTTTGACCCCGGAACCCTAGGTACACTTTCCCTCATAGTCAGGCAGTTTACGGCTGCCTGGTAGAAACTCCCGAGCCGTATTCCCGGAATTATATGAAGGCCACTATTGGGTTTTTCTTTCCTCTTCTTTACACCTTTATCTTACCAGCACCGGGGACTGCCTGTCAAGGGGTAATCCGAACATTATACGGAAAACAAAATTAATTGTTCGTTATGCATAGGACCCTGTGACCCCGTTACTCCCACTCGATGGTTGCCGGCGGTTTGGCCGTGATGTCGTAAAGGACCCGGTTTACCCCCGCCACTTCCCTGACAATCCGGTCGGAAATGGCGGCCAGAACTTCATGGGGCAGGCGGGCCCAGTGGGCTGTCATGGCATCGATGCTGGTTACTGCCCTGACCGCCACCGTATGGCCATAGGTCCGCTCATCCCCCGCCACCCCCACGCTCCGTATATCCGGTAGAATGGCAAAGGCCTGCCAGATTTCCCGGTACAAACCGGCCCTTTTGATCTCTTCCACCACTATGGCATCGGCTTCCCGCAGGATGGCCAGTTTTTCTGCCGTCACTTCCCCAATGACCCGTACGGCCAAACCCGGCCCTGGGAAAGGATGGCGCCACAGGATCTCCTCGGCCAGGCCAAGTTCGGCACCCACCCGCCGGACTTCATCTTTAAACAATTTCCGCAGTGGTTCCAGGAGCTTCAGGTTCATGTCTGCCGGCAGCCCTCCCACGTTGTGGTGGGACTTGACCAGCCGGCTGCCCGGGGCCATGCCGCTTTCGATGACATCGGGGTATATGGTCCCCTGCACCAGGTAGTCCAACTGCCCCAACTTCCCTGCTTCCTCCTCAAAGACCCGGATGAACTCTTCCCCGATTATTTTCCTCTTTCTCTCCGGCTCGGTAACCCCGGCCAGCCGCTTCAGAAAACGCTCCCGGGCATCGACATAAACCAGCTTCATCCCCATCTTCTCAGCAAAGGTCTGCTGCACCTCTTCGGCCTCGCCTTTGCGCAGGAGGCCGTGATTGACGAAGACACAGGTCAGTTGGTCCCCCACCGCCCGGTGCACCAGGGCCGCCGCCACTGAAGAATCCACCCCGCCACTGAGGGCACAGAGAACTTTGCCCCCGCCCACCTGGGCCCTGATGGCTTCCGTCTGCTCTGCAACAAAGGCCGCGGGGGACCAAAGGCCCCGGCAGCCGCAGATCCGGTAGAGGAAATTCCTGATGACCTCCATCCCCCGCGGGGTCTCCTCGACCGCGGGCTGAAAGAGCAGGCCGTAGAGCTTGCGGTCCCGCTGGGCCAGGGCAGCGACGGGGAAGTTCTCGGTTCTGCCGAGAACGATAAATCCCGGCGGCAGATCTTCGATTACAGCGCCGTGTTCCAGCCAGACCGTCTCCCCTGTATTGAAACCGGCCAGGAGGTCCCGGGCATCGTCAACTGCCAGCTGCTCCTGCCCCCCCGCCCCGGCTTCCGCCCTGGCCACCCTTCCCCCCAGCAGGCGGACCAGGAGCTCCATTCCGTAACCGACCCCCAGGACGGGTACACCCAGGGCAAAAACCTGTGGGGACAGGGGGACTTCCCCGCCTGTCGTTGCCGGGCGGCCGCTTAAGATTATACCCCGCAGACTTTCCCCCTGGATTTTTTCCACGGGAACGTTATAGGGTAAAACTTCACAAAAAACCCGGTTTGCCCGTACCCGCCTGGCCAACAGCTGGCTCTGCTGCCCGCCCAGATCCAGAACAACAATCTTTTCCCCTTCTATACCGGTCATTTCTGTGTCCCTCCTCGGCCTTAAAGATCAATCCGGGAAAATGCCGCTTTAACTGAGTTGAATATAACGGAAGATGCCCCCACTGTCAAGGATGGGCTGCGCAGGGGGTGTAGTTGTTCTGTGATAATGTCATGTTGAATTTATTCTGATAAAATGTCACCTATGAGAGAGGAGATATTCAACATGACACCCATGGAGATGACCAGGTTAAGGGTGATTAACCAAATCATCGACAGAGTTATTTCCATCAGGGAGGCGGCCGAGCTTTTGAACCTCAGTGAACGCCAAGTAATGAGGCTAAAGAAGGGGGTAAAAGAACAGGGGCCCGGGTTCATCATCCACAAGAATAGAGGTCGTAAGCCCAGCCATGCTATCTCTGAAGAACTAAGGGACACCATCGTCAAGCTCAAAAAATCAAAGTATAAGGAGGCGAATTTCAAGCACTTCAAGGAGCTTCTGGAGGAACATGAGGACATTAGCCTTAGTTATCCTTCTGTACATAGGATACTTACTCAAGCCGGCATTACCAGCCCCAAAAAGCACAGGAAGCCCAAGGCTCATCACCGAAGAAAGAGAAAACCTCAGGAGGGTATATTGGTCCAAATAGATGCCTCCCCTCATACGTGGATTATTGAAGGTAAACCCCTCTCACTGCACGGTGCAATTGATGATGCTACCGGAAAGATTATGGCCTTGTTCTTTGCCAGGAATGAATGCCTTGAAGGATATTTTAATGTCATGGAGCAGATTATTACCCAATACGGTCTTCCCGTTAGTATCTATTGTGATAGACACACCATCTTCATATCTCCTAAGGATGGCAAATTATCCATTGAGGAGCAATTGCAAGGAAAACAAGAGAATCTCACACAGTTCGGCAGGGCTATGGAGGAGCTTGGCATTAATGTCATTCCGGCCAATTCTCCCCAGGCTAAAGGCCGAATAGAACGTCTTTGGGAAACACTGCAAAGCAGGTTACCAGTTGAATTCAAAATCGCTGGGATCAACACAATGGAAGCAGCCAATGCTTTTTTGTCGCAGTTTATGGAACGACATAATAACCGTTTTGCTGTGCAGCCGGAAAATCCCGTGAGTGCTTTCAGACCAATGGACAAGGGAGTAGATCTTGATACCATCCTCTGTATCAAAGAGGAGAGGGTCATCATTGAAGGAGGCGCCTTTTCGTATCGGGGTAAATACTATCAGCTAGTTACAAAATCAAAGGATGTAGCAGTACTCCCTAAGGCTAGAATCACTGTCTTAGACCACCCTAAGAGGGGCATAAGGGCTATGTATAAAGGTGAGGTATTCGAAACCATAATGCTTGAGGAACGACCAAAGAAATCAGCACCGAAGAGCAAACCCAGTAAGAAAGAACGGGTATACTCTAAGCCCTCTGCTAGCCATCCTTGGAGGAAAGGATTTAAGAAAAAACCCAAGCTCTTTTATGAGGAAACTGACAGCGAAATCCTAGAGCTTCTGGATGAGCTGTTCAGTTCCACCCGAGCTTGGGTTTAACAAATAAACACCTTCATCATACCGCTAAAAGAGGGAAAACACAATACCCAATATACCCAATATTAAACCTGGTAGAGGATATTCTCATGATGCATTTTTTACTTCAAAAATATATCATGGGGTGACATTTTTACTGAATAAAGAAGACTAGTTTTAGGTGACATTTTCACTGATTATTGACAGT
>JAKOVY010000047.1 GCA_029781825.1 Bacillota bacterium
GATTTTACCTCTCCCTACCAGAACAACTCATTAATGGCTGCATTCACCGTGGTGCTTATGATCATGACAAACCGCCCCTGTCGATTTAAGCATACCTTTCAAGTATAACTCGGCCGCAACCCGGGCTTGTCCCTGAGCTCCGGTGATTACTTCAATATTTTTTTCGTTAAAAATCTCGACAGCACCTGCACCCATTCCTCCGGAAATGACAACGTTTACTCCCTGGTCATTTAGGAAGTTGGGTAAAAAGCCGGGTTTATGGCCCGGATTCGGTATGGACTGGCTCCCAACGATTTGGCCGTTTTCGGCTTCAAAGATTTCAAAAGTCTCGCAATGTCCAAAATGCCGGGCAACCTCTTCTCCCTCACTGGCTACCGCTATCTTAATCATGTCTTTTCCTTCCTCCTCAATTTTGACTGTCCTTTTTGTTCCCGCTTCCGTTTCCAGTCTTGCGGCAATGCCTTCCGGCCATTCGCCATCGTAGTATTCAATCTTGCCATTATCGCATGCCGCCGCAATACCTGGATCGATCGGAATTCTAGCGAGAACCTCCAGGTTGTAATCCCGTGCAATTTTCTCAATGTGGCTCTCGCCAAATACATTGTGCTCCTTTCCGCAATCAGGGCATTTAACGTAAGCCATGTTCTCAACCAAGCCCAGAACTGGTATGCCCATCATCTCAGCCATCCTCACCGCTTTGGACACTATCATGGAGACGAGTTCCTGGGGTGAGGTCACAATTATAATGCCATCCACAGCCAGGGACTGGAATACCGTAAGCGGTACATCCCCGGTTCCAGGGGGCATATCGATAAACATGAAATCGACTTCGCCCCATACCACATCGGACCAGAACTGCTTAACCGCCCCCGCCAGCAGGGGTCCCCTCCAGACAACCGGATCGGTGTCATTATCCAGCAGCAGATTGATCGACATAATCTTGATCCCGGTAGCGCTCTCAATGGGTAATAATCCCTGTTCACTGCCGCTTGCTTTCTCTTTTATGCCGAAGGCCTTCGGTATGGAAGGGCCCGTTACATCAGCATCCAGAATTGCTGTCCGGTAACCCCGTCGGTTCATCATCACGGCCAACAATGAGGTAACTAGGGACTTACCCACTCCGCCCTTACCACTCATTACGCCGATCACCTTGTTGATTTTGCTTAACTCATGTGGTTTAACTGAAAAATCGAATTTCCCGGCGTTCTTTTTGTCCTGATTAATATTTCCACTCATCTCTTCTACCCCTCACTCATTTAATATTTTGATAGTTTCCCGGAAGACCTTTTCCGTTGCCTTTCCTGCCGGGCAGTCGATGTCAATAACGCTAAGTCCGTTGTTAACAGCTTCTACCGCCTGCGGGTCAAATGGTATCTTCCCTACATAAGGAAGTGCGAACTCTCGGCAAAACGCTTCTATCCTCCTGGTAATCTCAATATTGGTATCATACTTGTTGATACACACGGCGATCTTTAATTGAAATCCCTGCGCGGTTTTAATTATGCGTTCCATATCACTGACACATGAAATTGAAGGCTCCGCAACAATCAAAACCATATCCACACCGCTCATGGATGCAATGACCGGGCAGCCGATACCTGGTGACCCGTCAATGATAGCCACTTCCGTATCAATATCGACAGACCTCATCTGGTTCTTCACTTCGGTAACCAGCTTTCCCGAGTTGCCATTCCCCATTCTCAACTGCGCGGTAGAGAACACCTCATCATCCACATAGAGCATGAGTTCTCCGGTGATTGCCGGTTGGAGGGATACGGCCTCGACCGGGCAAACAGCCTCACAAACACCGCAGCCCTCACAGCCGTAATGATCAACTACATACCGACCTTCCCCGTCCATATATATAGCGTCAAAGCGGCAATTCCACCGGCAGACATCACACTTTAGACATGACTCATCATCGATTTTTGCTTTCGGCAAACCGTAATAGTCTCTGCGTTGGGGTGCTGATGACCGGTTAACCATCAGGTGTAAATTGGGAGCATCCACATCGCAATCTGCATAGGCTTTGGAATTCGACAGCTTTATAAAAGCACAGGCAATAGTTGTTTTGCCCGTGCCCCCCTTGCCGCTAAGGATTAACAACTGTTTCATCTCGCACCTCCTTAGTGACAGTGTGAAGCAGAGCCTTAAACAGTTCCCGGTACTTCTCACTTTCCCGGACCGGGATCCGGGCATAAGAATTAAGTCTGCCCAGGGCTTTGTCAAATGGAATCCTGCCCAGTATTTTGATTTCATTCCTGACACAGTAATCTTCCGCGGGATTATATGCATCCAAACACTTGTTCAACAGCACACCATGAGGTTTACCAAAGAGCTTCACCAATTCACATACCATGTTGAGGTTATGCACCCCAAAGGTAGTAGGTTCCGCCACCAAAATACAATAATCTGCATCCTTGATACTTTCCATAACAATACAAGCACTACCGGGAGGACAGTCGATAAACACGGGTTTTGGCGACCGAGGAATATAAGTTAAAAGTCTCTTGATTATGGGCACACCGGATGCTTCTCCCGTATTCAACCTCCCGGTAATCACCGAAACCCCTTCGGAAAGGCCTTGTTGGATCTCACCAATTACCTTGCTTTTTTCCGACAAGGCCTGCTGAGGGCAGAACATTACACATCCGCCGCATGAGTGGCAGACATCGTCAAATACTATTAATCGGTTGTTGACATAGGCCAGGGCATTAAATCTGCAGAAATCAACACATCTTCGACAGCCGTCGCAAAGCTGATCATCTACCAGAGGAATTCTGACGGATACCTCTTCCGTTCCAAGGTCTCGAGGTTTGAAAAAAAGATGCCCGTTGGGCTCTTCAACATCGCAATCGATGTAAGTCGATTCTTCTGCAACCGCAGCCATATTTACAGATACAAGTGTTTTACCGGTACCGCCCTTGCCGCTTAAGACAGCTATCCTCACGTTATCATCTTCCCCTATGGTTATGAAAACCGGCATGGATCTTATCGAGCAAGGGCAGAGCGCCGTTAGTCAAGGCCTCGATGTTGTCCCGGATTGAATCATTGGTGATCCGGTATATTTTGATATTGGCAGCGGATAATACTGAAGCCGCCTGCTCCCCACACCGCGGGGTTAATAACGCCTTAACCTTGCTATCTACTATTGTTTGAGCCGCTTTGATTCCTGCACCACCTTGACTGACCGCCCCTTGGTTATCGAGAAAAACGCTCTCCTGTGATTCGGTATCGAATATCAGGAAATACGGTGCTCGTCCAAATGACTGACATATAGTAGATTCCATCGATTTGTCCTCAACTGGAAGTGCTATCCTCATCGAAAGCCTCCTTCAATTTTCTCATCCTATTCGGCTGCCATCTGCACAGATCTTCACCCGGAACTTCCCGACGGCAGCCCCTGCCTCTGCAGGATGGCAAGCCGCCTTCACAGAGCTTGTAGTTTCCGCCCTCAATCCACAGCACTTTCCCGTTCACGATAAACTCCGCCAGCTTCTTTCTGGCCTCGGCATAGATCCCCTGAACGGTTGTACGGGCAATATTCATTTGCTGGGCACATTCTTCCTGCGTAAGTCCCTCCAGGTCAATCAGCCTTATCGTTTCATACTCTTCAACGGTCATAATGACACGATCAGGTTGGACCGGAGCGTTTAGGGGCCCAAACCGGTTGCTCTCCGGCAAACAGCATACCTTTCTCCATTTCCTTGGTCGTGGCATATTGATATTCTCCTTACCATGGTAGAGTGACAGGAGCCGTCTCCTGCCACTCCACCATTCGTTTAAAGGTCTTCTAATTCCTTGTCGATAATACTCAACTTTCGTTCAAGCACCTTTTTTTGCTCTTGCAGCAGCTCCTTCCGGGATAAACCCGCAAAACCTCCGCCCCAGCCCGGACCTCTCCCGGGACTTCGCCCAAAGCCTCTTCTCAATCCACGGGCCTGCCCTGGTCCTCGACCGATTCCATAGCCGGCATCACCGAAACCCGAACAGTATCCCCGGCCTCTTCCCGTAATTGAACCACGTCCCAGCGGGCCGGTTCCATCTCCTCCTGGCATGCAACATCACCTCCCAATTAGTTAATGACATATGTCGCTTTCATGTTTATTATACCCCATTTGCGACATATGTCATTAATAATTTTTAAGAATTCCTCGCCGCGTCTCCAAAATACTATTTCTGTTAATCCCGGAGAAAAGCAGAGTACCTACCCGTTTCAAGTCGCTCAACAAGATTAAAAAGTGTTACCATCCAATGATAGCCATATAATTGACAATCCATTTAATTAATGTAATGTATGAAATATACAGTGTAGCGTTCGGGTTAAATTGAGGGGGAGGTATTTTTCGTGAAGATTGTAGCTATTAATGGCGGGCCGAGAAAGGCGAAGATATCGAAAACTACCATGCTCCTGGAGGCGTTTCTGGCCGGCTGCCGCAGAGCCGGAGCGGAGGTTGAAGTTATCAACCTGAGGGAAAAGAACATAAAAAACTGCATCGGGTGCTATACCTGTTGGATCAAGACTCCCGGAGAGTGTGTCCAAAAGGATGATATGAAAGAGATCCTGGAAATTCGCAAGGGAGCCGATCTGGAAGTGTGGGCTACACCCGTGTATATCTTTGGTCCCACTGCGATGTTCAAGAACTTCCTGGATCGGTCAATCCCCATGTACCTGCCGTACATCGTCGAGAAGGACGGATTGTGCACCCACCCGCCTCGGGACGGCTCGATTTCTGATAGGGTTATCATTTCTGTTGCCGGATTTTACGAAATAGATCACTTCAAGCCCATGTCCGACTGGTTACATTTCATAGCCGGACGCGGTCTGGGGAAAATACTGGCCGAGATCTACCGCCCGGAGGCGGAATTCATGAGCGCCCCTCCCCTGAGGGAAAAAGTCGAGGAAATCCTGGCGGCCACGGAAAAGGCTGGCTTTGAAATCGTTACCGAGGGCATTATTTCCGAAGAGACCATGAGGGTTATCCAGCAGACCATCATACCGGATAAGCAGACCTTCCTCGAGCAGGCGAACAAGTATTGGGACTGGGAAATCGACCGCTGGAAGAAGAGGAGAGAGCAGGGCCAGGCTTAAGGTTTTTCTCATCTCACAACCCAAGATATTGATTTCGAATTTTAAATGAATACAACATCGGCCGACAACTACAATGTCGGCCCTTTTTGTTAGGTATAATTTGGCAAATTTTTGTTAACGCTTTAAATGGAGAATATTTTGTACTCGATCCCGTTGGGAATCTCCTGGACGTCTCACAAATTCCTTGGGGTACAAGAGTTTAAATGAATCTTTACCGATTTTTCACCGGTTGTTCACATTTAAGCGCTATACTGGACGTGTTGTGAGTTTTCCTGACTTCACGACAAGTTTTCAGAGTATTGCCCGAGTGGCGGATTGGAGAATGGTTTTATGAGCGTTGTTCAGAGTAAATCCAGACAAAAAACCGGATCTCCGCTTGAGATCCTGCGAATTGTTTTGGCGGCAGCAGCAGCACTGGCCGCAGCAGCTTTGCTGGTTTTGAATGTGGTATCGTTTCTAGACAGCATAAATTATTACCTGGCTATGGGGTATCCTTCGGAAGATGTCTATAAACACGTAATTCCATCCCAGCTTCTGCCGGGAATCTTTGAGCCCCTGGCAATCTACGGCGGCATGGCTCTGCTTTTAATCTATGTCGGCAGAATCAACCAGAGGGTTTCCGATTACCAGACAATGCCAACATCGGCTGACTCTGACGTCGTAGTCGACTCAGGCATTAAGGAACCGTAATTAATCGAGGAAACGCCTGCGGAACCAAACAAAGATTCTGCTGATCAGCAAGTAACAGATTAACCTGGGATACAGAGATCGGCTCGACAAGTTATTTGTCCTGCCTTTTCAAAAAGGACATAACCCCTCCCCATAAAAAATCCCGTACCACTGCAGAGGCGTATACGGGATTTTTTATTTTGGCATCACTGTATAAAGGTTCAGAACGGTCATTATCATACCTCCCGAACAGTATCACTCGTTCATTCACCTGTACACCTTATCCGCTCCCTGCTTGAACTCAAATAACAGACTGGAACCCGTCTGCCGCCCCCCCCGATCAATTGCAATGTCACGCCCATCCTGACAAAAAAAGTTGTCCCAGCAGCGCGCTCCTTAAGGCAAACCCATCAACGGGACCGAGATAATTCTTGGATTCAGCAGCTTGCAAGCCGATCTTTGCAGATCACTTATTCAGGCTTAACCCGGGTTATTTTAAACCGGCATAAGCTTTTTAACCAGCAGGAAAAGAGAATAAACTGTCGAAATTTTTCCTCTATTAGATTATTATGTTGTTTATAGATATTTTTTCGATGTCACTGTTCTTATCTTTAGCATGAAGGGGGATGGCAAGCTCAAATGGCCGGTGGTGCAGCAAAACTTATTTGAATTGGAAAACTGGGGGGGGTATACATGAAACTAAAAGTGCGTACACGGCTTATTATCATTACGGCGGTTGCTTTGGTCGGTATCACACTAATGCTGGCTGTTGCCAGCCGAAGCACAACTAATCTGGTTTCTGATTTGGTTTCGAGCCAGTACGATCACGGGTTTGTCAACAGCAGTCTGGTGCTTAATGCCGATCGCGATTTGTATCAGGCCTTACTTGCCCTGCATGCAAGTTTTCTTGTCGAGCCAGACTCCAAACAGTACGCAGATCACAGAGCATCGTTTAACGAAAATATTGAACAAGTAAATCAAAGGATGACCGAAGCGCAAACAGACATGCAGGACATTCCTGTATTGTACCAGAACATTCAGGCGACCGAGGGAGGACATACGGCCAAGGAATCATATGAAATTTTCTGGAAGGAATATGATCTGTGGTTGAAGGACGCCGAGGAGCTTTTACAGTTGTATGAAAGCGGAGCCCTCGTTGATCTCAACGACCGGTTAAGGAACAATGATGTGCAATTTGAAAAAGCCCGGGAACCTATTAACCAAATTGGCGAAATTCTTGACCAATACGCCAAACAAGCGGCGGAGGACAGCAAAAATGACAGCCGCGCCACTCAACAGACAATGCTTGTTATTGGGATACTCACAATTCTTCTTTTATCTTTCTTTAGTTACCAAATCATCAAAAGCATTATGGCCTCTGTTCAGCGGCTGACAGTTCGATTGGAAGAGGTTTCAAACGGAAACTTAAGCGTTACGGAAATAGATGAACAGGGTGATGAACTGCACTATCTCGAACTGGTTATCAATCGCATGAATATGAGCTTGCGAAAACTGATTCAGGAAGTGATTAGTTCAAGCGAATTGCTGGTTACTGCCAGTAAAGCGTTGGCGACTTCGAGCTCTGATGTGCTTGAAAGAATTAAAATGATTACCTCCTCAACCCAAACAATTTCGCTGGGACTGGAGACGGTTTCCGCTGCAACGGAAGAGGTTAATGCATCCAGTGAGGAGATTAATACCTCCATATCTTTATTGGCTGACGAATCAACCAAGGGATTTGAATTTACGCAAGAAATGGAAGCTCGCACCCTGCAGGTTTTGGAAGACATTAAAGCCGCCCAAAGAAGAACCTTTGAAACCTACGAAAACATTAAGCAGGAAGTGATCAATGCCATCGGGCAAGCCAGAGTAGTCGATGAGATTTCCAACATGGCGGCCGCCATTTCAGCAATCGCGGAGCAGACCAACCTGCTGGCATTAAATGCGGCTATAGAAGCGGCCCGTGCCGGTGAACAAGGACACGGCTTCGCGGTGGTCGCCGAAGAGGTCCGCAAACTGGCCAGTGAATCTTCAAGCACTGTAAGCCGAATTCAACTGTTAACGAGCCAGGTTCGTGATGCGATTAAGAATCTTACTGTAAACACAGAGCAATTACTGAAATACATAAATGAAAATGTTGTAGAAGCTTACGAAGGCTTCATCGGAGCCAGCGAGCAGTTTGGCACCGACACCAAAAAATTTAAGAATCTCAGCAACCAGGTAAACAACATGAGCATCCAGTTATCCAATGCGATTGATGAGGTTTCACGTGCGATTGAATCGGTAACCGCTACGATTTCGGAGAATGCGGTCAATTCACGAGAGATTCTGGATAGCGCCGCCAAAGCCCAGGAATTCATGACTGAAATTAACGAAATGTCAATTGCCCTGGAACTGGAAGCGCAGAAGCTCCAGACGCAGATCAGCAACTTTAAACTTTAAACATTAACATCATTTTTATAAGTCATAACGGGCGGCACGCGGAGTTCCCAGTTAACCCTGAAACCCTGTGTGCCGCCGTTTCAAACTTAACTCACTCTCCGTATCACTCAACATAGGACAAGATGAGTTTTGATTTCAAATCTATTTGTCTTTAAAGGCTTGATGCCGGGTTACTTGTGATACGGTTCACCCCTGATTATCTTGAAGCTGCGGTAGATCTGCTCCAGCAGCATGAGAACTGCTAGCTGGTGAGGAAAAGTTAACTTGGAGAAAGAAAGGATTGTTTGGGCCCGTTTGAGTATGTCCTGAGCCAGGCCGTGAGAGCCGCCAACGACAAAAGCCACGCGGGATGTTCCCTGGTTCATGAGTTCTCCAATTTTATGGGCCAGTTCTTCGGAGGTCATGGACTCTCCCCTGGAATCAAGGGCTACAACATAGTCCCCTTCTTTGATATAGGATAAAACCCGCTGTCCCTCCTTTTCCAGCACTGAAGCAATCTCGGCCGGTGAAGGATGGGGCTGGATTCTCTGTTCCAGACCTTCTACATATTCAATGCCTGCATAAGGACGCAGCCGGGTCAGGAAATCCTTAATCCCGGCATTGAGATACTTTTCGCGTACCTTACCCACGGAAATAACCAGCAAACGCATAAATAATCCTCTGGACAGTTGGGTTGACAAGCCCTGTTTATTTCACAAACCGGGGCTTCCCTAACATTGTCTCATAAAAAGAGGAAAACTGGAATCATAGTCGCAAAGCGCTTCGGGCCGATACGCGAGCCGAATCAGGCCTCTGCTGAATTTGCGCCTCATCATTGTCCGCTGTCGGCTTCAACCCCTTGCTTTTCCCCCTAACCATCACTGCAGAGCGTCACCTTGCAGTCAAAGTTTTTTACCTGCTCTCCGGATTTGCGGGCCAACCGGGTAACGCTTAAAGTAGCTTCATCTCCCACTTTACAGTTGAACAAGCATTCCTGAAGGTCATATACACTCTGTACTTTTTTGCCGTTAACCGCCCTGATTATGTCATAGTCTTTCAGACCGGCCTTCTCAGCCGGACCTCCCTTTATCGGTTTAACCGCCACCCCGTAGGTTACGGGGAGATTGTAGTAGGTCGCCAGTTCGGAGGTCAATTCGTGAACTACCTGCAGCCCCGCTACCGGGCGCTCCACCCTCCCTTTGACGCGCAGATCATTTATTACCTGAACCACCTGATTGGAGGGAATGGCAAACCCCATGCCTTCATAACCCGATACCGCGATCTTGACCGTATTGATCCCGATCACCTCTCCCTTCAGGTTGCAGAGGGCTCCACCCGAGTTGCCGGGGTTTATCGCGGCATCCGTCTGGATCAGACGAAAGACAAATCCCTCCTCGGTAGTCAGGATACGGTTCAATCCGCTGACTACCCCAACCGTTACCGTGCGGGCGAATTTCTCCCCCATTGGATTCCCAATAGCAACTACTTCCTGTCCCACCACCAGACTATCCGAATCGCCGAAGTTGGCCACGGTAACCTTGACCCCGTCAACCTTCAGCAACGCCAGGTCGGTTCGCCGGTCTTTACCGATAAGCTTTGCCGTCTTCCTGCGGCCGTCGTGGAAAGAAACCTCAATTCTATCGGAACCATCGATAACGTGGTTGTTGGTAACAATGTAACCCGAAGGATCAATTACCACCCCCGAACCGCTTTTGGTTACCCTGCGCTGAGAAAAAAAATCGCCCTGGTCACTGTAACTGAGAACACCAACAATACATGGGCTCAGATCCCGGGCGGTCTGAATAACCGAATCATTTCCGGCTTCGACCCCGGTCGACTGCCTGTTCGCCAATAGAGGCTCAACCAGTTGCCCGGATATAAAACCGGATGCCACCAACAGCAAGGCCACCGTCATCAGAATCAGCTTTCGTTTCACTTCTTCACCTCCGTCTTAGTTAGTATACTAACGGCGCCCAATGAATATGTGTTCCGGTATTAGGCATTAAGAGCCCCCCCAAACCGCAACATTCTCTCATAATTCGATGAATAATAATGGTGTCTTATACAAAAATAGTCAATCTTCGCTAGAGGATTGACTATTTTGTTGGTGGAATATCAAGTTATATGTTGAGCAAATTCTGGGTCGCCTTATGAAGGGGGACAAGTTCTTGCACTTTATGTCTAGTGAACAAGACACTTCTGCCGACGCATTACAAAAATATACATTAGACGCACCTTTTCAAAGCGGTCTGTTAAATATTGATTACGCCGGTACGATCATTTACGCCAATAGCTTTATACTTCAAATATTGGGATTGCCGGCGAAAAAGGTTATAGGGAAAAATCTCTTCGCACTCTTGGCGAGGCTGTTTAAGAAGAGGGGATTTTTAAAACACTGGGAATTCCCCAAGCATTTATACCAAACAGACGCATACCTGACCATTCAAAACGATCAGGGGGATGAGGTCCGTCTAAAGATATCGGCACATGAAATGGCTGACATGGGATTGGCATTGATAGTTGATCAGTGTCATGAACCTCCATATCAGTACCAAACCGACAGCGCTGTTATTGAGCATCTGCCAGTTCCGGTGATTTCGATCCTGGCGGATGGAAAAATAAACAGGTTAAACCATGCCTTCGAGAAGTTTTGTCAGCTCTCGGCTTCCACTCTGGTGGGAGCTCCGGTAGCAGTGCTTGAGGGTTTATTTCCGGAGCTGCCAAGCCTGTTTCTGCAAACACTCCATGACGCCCACCCTCAGACTCAGTTGATCCCATTTAGCCGCTTAAGCCCGCAGGCGGTGTTAAGGGTGGATACCAATCCTATTACGGCATGGGGAAAGGTCATAGAAGTAATTGTCTGTCTGCATGTCAGCGACAACCCGAAAAGCGTTTCCGAGCTGATGCCAAATCACGAGGTGCACGACATAATCTCTCGCCTGGTGGAAGAAACCGCACACCGGGTCAGAAACCCCCTGACGGTTGTCAAGGGATTCATCCAGCTTTATCGGGACAATCCCGAAAACATTCCCTGGGATTTGCTGCTGGAGGAGGTTTCCAGAATTGAAAAGACTCTGCAGGATTTAATGATCCTGTCCTCCAACTATCGAGATATGCGCGAACAGGTCAACCTGAATCATATCATTGCCGAGCTTTATCCGAATATTGAAGCCAACGCCCGCCAAAAGGGAGTTTGGCTGGAACTCTATCTGGAGAGATCACGAAAGGTTAACATCTGTGGGGACGCCGACAGAATAAAGGCTTTGGTTAACCACCTGATTACAATGTTTCTTCATTTCATGGGCGAAGGCGAGCTTCTCACCATTCAAACCAAATCCTGCAAAGATGGAGTTATGCTGATGATGGCGGACAGCGGAGATGCGAAAGAGGATCAGCTTGAAAGCGTGTTTAACCCCTCCGCCCAATTCGGAGCACGAGGTACCGATTTTAGGCGAGCCGTTTGCAAGCATCTGGTCGACAGCCTGGGAGGACGCGTCCACATTACACACAAGAAGAATTCCGGAAATGTGATTACCGTTACCATCCCGCACACCACAGGATAGCACCTTCGCAGTGTGTTATGTGAATCTCCGTATCTTCTGAAGTTTTCGAAATCATGGAAGAGATTAATTGATTAGTTTTACCCCGATGCCGGCTAATTTCCGCTCGATATCCTCATAGCCGCGGAATATATAGTACGCGTTCTCAATTACGGTCTGCCCGCGAGCAACCAACGCCGCAAGGATTAAAGCCGCACCGGCTCTGAGATCGGTAGCCTTGACCCGAGCTCCGTGAAGCTCCTTAACCCCTTCAACCACCGCTGTATGTCCTTCTACTTTAATCTTGGCTCCCATCCGTTTTAACTCATCGACCACCTGAAAACGGTTGTCAAAGACATTTTCTACGATCACGCTGGTGCCTTCGGCAATAGTCAGTATGGCCAGCATCTGCGACTGCATGTCGGTAGGAAACCCCGGATAGGGCAGGGTCTTGATATCCACCGCCTTAATCCTTCCTGTTCCCTGTACCCGAATCGAGCCATTGTTTTGGGTTATAACGGCTCCGGTTTCCTCCAACTTCGCCTTAATCGGCAGGAGATGAGTGGGAATCACGTTTTCCAACAGTATGTCGCCGCCGGTAACGGTTGCGGCGGCCATATAGGTGCCGGCTTCTATCCTGTCCGGGATCACCGCGTAACGGACCGCCTTTAATTTGCTGGTACCCTCGATCTTAATTAAATCAGTACCTGCTCCTCTGATTCTGGCGCCCATGGCACTCAGAAAATTGGCCAAATCCACTATCTCCGGTTCCTTGGCAGCATTATCAATAATGGTTGTACCCGGAGTGACCGATGCCAGCATCATAATATTCTCGGTGGCGCCGACACTGGGAAAATCCAGATAAACTCGGCCTCCTTGCAGTTTGCCCGCTGTTGCTTCTATATAACCATGTTCCAAACTTACCGCGGCTCCCAGGGCCTGCAGTCCTTTCAGGTGCAGGTCCATAGGCCGCGAACCTATGTCACACCCGCCGGGCAAACTTATCCTGGCTTCCCGCTTCCGCCCCAGGAGCGAGCCCAACAGCAGGTTAGAAGCCCGAAGTTTCTTGGAAAGCTCATAAGGGCTCTCGGGAATAATATTATCCGGTACCTCAATGGCCAGGGTTCCATCATCAGTCCATTCGGTCAAACAACCCTGATGGTTTAGAATATCCAATAAAACCTCTACATCTTTGATCCTGGGCACATTTTCCAGTTCCGTTCGCCCATGGGCCAAAATACTGGCAGCAATTATCACTAAGCTGGCATTTTTTGCTCCGCTTACCCTTACTGTTCCTTCTACTCGGTTACCGCCTTCAATAACCAGGGTGTCTCGCATTCGCTAACCTCCTCGCCCATGGTGTGTCTAGGCAGCAGGTCTTGACTGCTGCCCGGCAAGAAACTCTTTTTCAAATATATCGAAAGATTGTCCAGTAGCTTTGGCAAAAGACTCCGGCAGGTCATTACCCTTCTTCAGGTAATCGAGAATCTGAAAGATCATGTCCTCTCCATATTGAGCAACAATCAGCTCAACGGCCTGCAAGCTCTGCCCGTAAGCCAACCCCGGGTCCAGCTCGTCGAAGTGCCGCTCCAGAGTGGCAAATTCACAGTATTTCACTGATTCACCATTATACTTGGCCGGGTTATATAATTCAAATCCAGTAATCTTTTTCTCCACATACTGAGCAATACCCTCTGTGTACCAGCGCGGGTAGTTGCCCAAGGTCAGGTAATCCACAAGCAGGTGCGCAAATTCATGGGCCATAGGGCCTTCTCTAATAAATGTTTGCCTTTTATCACCGTCGGTAATCCACTCGTCCGGATTCAGGATGCGAATAGTTCCGCGCCAGTAAACCCCCATCGCTTTTTCAGCCTTATCCCAGCCAAATGCTTGGGCGAGGCTGTTTGAGTCCGGATGCAAAACTATTACCGTCGGGGCCGGCGGTTCATAATTGAACATCCGAGTCACCGGTTCGTATATCAGTTCCGCCGCCTCCGCGACAATGGCCGCGTTTTGGAGATCCCCTTTACCGTATCTTATCGAAAAATGCTCCGTATCCACTTGCTCGTAGTTCCTGATAAGCAAAAGGGCGTTCCCCTGGGACAAGAATCGAGAACAGTTAAACACTGCCTGTCTGGGGTTGCCGCTCTTCAGCCAGTGTAAAAAAGTAACCAGCAATAAAGCAATCACCAGCCCCAAAAGAGGCCGGATGATCAAAAGGCTTTTCTCTCCCAACAAAATAGCCCCTCCTTCCCCGAATCATATTATACTATTCGGGCTTGACCATAGGGGCGTCCAATTTATGGCAATGAATTTAAAATCAATTGCGGCACGATTGTACCGCAATTAAATTGAGTTAAACCCAAAATACTAGTCAAGGTACCTTAAGGGATTCTGAAAAGACCCTCCGCTTATAACCTCAAAGTGGAGGTGCGAACCGGTGCTCTTGCCTGTGGACCCCACCCGGGCTATTACCTCTCCTCTGGAGACCTTCTGGCCTACCTTGACAAGTATGCTGGAACAGTGAGCATACCTGGTTATAAGTCCATTGCCATGGTCAATGGCCACCATGAGCCCATAAGTACCCTGCCGTCCGGCAAAAGTCACGGTGCCGCTGGCGGCGGCGCGAACAGGATCCCCGGTACGGCCATCAATATCTATGCCGGTATGAGAACCGCTGCGCGAACCATAGCTTGATGTGATTTTGCCCGATGCCGGCCAGCTCAGGCCTCCAATGTGTGAGCCTCCACGGGAGGCGGTCATGGTGTAGCTGCTGCGGGGTCCGGTAACGACAATCCTGTCAACCGGTTCTTTCGTTATCACTTCGGCCAGGATTTTGTTTTCAACAACACGGCCGTTTTTCCTAACCTGGGTATAAGTAATCTCCTTCTCCCCGTTTCGGCCTGCCTGTTTGACCTGAGTTGAAGAGACCGAACTGCTGGTAGTTATCCGAGTCGTATAAGGAATGACCTCGGTCTTCTTGCCTTCAATAACTGACTCAACCGTAATCAGGGGATTGCTGGAACTTATAAGCAGTTTCTGATTGAGCTGTAATTTCTCTGACTTGAGGTTATTCAAGGCCATGATATTTGCGACCCGGGTGTCATGTTTTCGCGCTATCAGCCACAGGGAATCGCCCTGCTTGACTGTGTACTCGATGGGAGTGGTGTCGCCGGTTTCCAACAGTTTTTGGGCCTCGGCGGGTTCCATCACCTCACGAGCCGAAACCACAGCAGTCTCAACTTCAACCTTTTCGGCAAAAGCGACTTTAACTATCTTCTCGTTTTCATTGCAATTGCTGAGCCTAACCTTTAAGTCCGACAGGATCTGGTTGGCTGTGTCGACGCTGGCTACACACACAACCGGCTTGCCGTTTACCTTAATCTGAGCGGCTGAGGTTTTTAGAAGGAGAGATTCCTTCAGTATCTTCTTAATCTCGGACTGGTCGGCTACTTCGCTCTTAGGAACCAGAGCCAGGCGATACAGAGGTTGGGATGCTAGGGTTACTTGGTTTCCAATTCGCTTTTCTTCGCTTGCTATTAATTCCGCAATTACGGCTTCAACTTGAGCTTTGTCTTTGGCTGCGAATGAAACCGTTTTATTAATCTCAACAACAGTCGCCTTTGTTTTCTGCTCAGATATGATATTGAAACCTATATATGTAAGGATACAAAGCAGTCCCAATACCACGGGGACCAGGAGTCTCTTGTCTTTCAATTTTACCTCCATAAAATACCCTTTCTATAAGATATCCTTTACTGCCTTGTTTTGAGAATCATAAAAAGTAATTCTTCGGGATAGGAGGTTATTCCTGCTAGCGTACAAAATAAATTAACACAACCCCGGCCAGGGCCGCCGAAATCGTGGCCGCTGCCACATTCCACCGCCGCGAATAGAAAAAAATAAAAGCCAGCAAGCCGGTCACCATGGTAGGACCATCGATCACCGCGCTGTGCATCATCCTCAATCCGGTAGCGAGAATAATACCGATGACCGCCGCGGTTACCCCCTTCAAAATCCCCTGCAAAGCCGGACGTGTCAGATAAGGCCTTACGTATCGGTCGGCCAGGTAAGCGATTAGGAGGGCGGGAGTTATAACTCCCAGGACCGCCACAATTCCGTATCCGATGGAACCCATCTTCAAACCGACCAGGGTTGCGGTGTTGGTGGCGAAGGTTCCGGGAACCGTCTGGGCTACGGCGATGATATTAAACATCTCCTCATGGGACAGCCATTTATGGCGATCGACGATATCCATGAAAAAGAGGGGGATCATCATGTACCCACCGCCGAACCCGAGCAAGCCTATCTTGAGAAACTGGAGGTATAGTTTTAGATAGAGCATTATCCTGCCTCCGACGGTGAAAGGAATATGTATCCCAATACCCCGGCTCCCAGAAGTATGATAACCGGGCTTAATTGAAACTGATAGAACAGAAGCATGGCTGCCAACCCTACCAGCAGGCTTCTGTAACCCTTCCATGAACGGTTCCCAAGATTGACCGCCATCCCCAGAACGATTCCTACCAGAGCCGCCTTCAAGGCTGTGGTGGCGATATCCAGCCATGAGGTCTCGGCCGCCAGCACGAGCAGGATGAACAAACCGCCGGCACATATAAAGCCGGGAACAGTCACTCCCAGAATGCCGGCCACCGCTCCCATCCAGCCTCCCATACGATAGCCGATAATCGCGGCGGCATTGATACCCATGGCGCCGGGAAAGCTCTGGGCGATAGCCATTATCTGCAGGAATTCGTCGCTGTCAGCCCCGAGCTCGCGACGGGCAATCTCCTCCAGGTAGGGAAGCATACTGATGCCTCCGCCCAGAGCCAGGAATCCCACCTTTAAAAACGACAAGTAAGACTTGATAGCGTTAACCCTCCATTCTTCTGGCTGCAATATAAAACGAACATTCCAGGCGTTTCTGATGCATCAGGCAGGTCAACTGGTGGGGAACCGATATGTCACCGCTCTGGAAATAGGCCTGGGCGTGACAGCCGCCTCCACAGTGGAACCTGGCCCAACAGTTGCGGCATTCCTTTTGACTTAAGGTATTGCCCGCAAATATCTGCCGCACGGACTCATCAACCATTCCTTCCCTGACATTCCCCATTTTGAACTCGGGTATGCCTATAAATTGGTGACAGGGATAGATATCTCCTTCCGGGGTTACTGCCAGGTATTCAATCCCGGCGCCGCAGCCGGTCAGTCTTTTGGCCAAACATGGGCCGTTCAAGTCCAGATTGAAATGGAAGAAATTCAGCGGTTTGCCCTCCCTTTCTCGGGCCAGAATAACCTCCGCCAGCTCCTCATACTGGAGAGCAATCTGCGGCAGGTGTTCTTCGGTCAGAGCAATACCCGGTGCTCCCCCGCTCACAGGTTCCAGCGAAATATTTTCAAAGCCCAGACTTGCCAGATGCAAAAAATCGTTAATGAAATCCAGATTCCGGGCGGTAAAAGTTCCTCTTACATAATAACTGACCGGATTTGAAGCCACCATGGCCTGAATCCGTGGTGCAATCCTCCGGTAAGTCCCTTCCCCGTCGGGAAGGATGCGCATCCGGTCATTAACCTCGGGGCGACCGTCCAGACTGAGTATAACACTTATTCCCTCGGCCACGAGGTAATCCCGCACCTGTTCCTCAAGAGTCATGGCATTTGTTGTCAGGGTGAAACTTACCTGTTTTCCGGCTTGGGAAGCCCGTTCCCTTCCATATTCAACCGTGGCTTTGACAACGTCCATATTAAGCAGGGGTTCACCCCCAAAAAAGTCAAGTTCCAGATTCTTTCTGGGGCCACTGCTCCTGATGAGGAAATCAACCGCCTGCCGAGCCACCTCCATGCTCATCAATCCCTGATTTTGCCCGAAGCTTCCCTGCTGAGCAAAACAGTACCTGCACCTCATATTGCAAAGGTGGGCCACGTTAAGACAGATGGACTTGGGAAAGAAACTGCCGTAATCGAATTCAAACTCCGCCTCTTCGGTAAATAGGATCCCAGCGCGATAGGCCTCCTCAAGCTCCTTTCCGATTTCCTCCGCCAGCACCGGTGAGTAAGCGGCGGCAGTCAGGGTCTGAGCCAGTTCCCAATCTCCGCGATTCCCGATAAGCTCCTTGACAAAATAAAAGGTCTGGTCGTCCAGGACATGAACGGCACCCGAGTTCACATCCAGCAGGATGCCAATGTCTTTCATGCGAAACAGGTGTATATTGGCGGAAAAGTTGTAATGGCGCAGATTGATCACGAGCAAACCTCCATAAGGATTGAAGGCCCTACCATCTGCAGGTAGGGCCTATTTCTCAAACATATGGGTTAATATTTGTACACGCGGAGCGGATTTTCAAGGATACCCAAATTATTTGGGGCTGCATGCAGAAGTTTTCCCCAATAAGCTATCTTCTGCAGACCTGATTGCCAACAGTGCATGAGGTCTTGCAGGCTGACTGACATGAAGCCTGACACTCTCTGCAATTTGTATCATTTCCGTTCTTCAAGTTGGGTTGGATTATGGTTTTCAGGTGCTTGCCCACTTTTTCACTCTCCTCATAACCGCACGAAATCAAGCCACAATAAAATGAAAATGGAGCGGGAAAAGGGATTCGAACCCTCGACCCTCGGCTTGGGAAGCCGATGCTCTACCACTGAGCTACTCCCGCACGTCTATGGTGCCTCAGGGCGGACTCGAACCGCCGACACGCGGATTTTCAGTCCGCTGCTCTACCAGCTGAGCTACCGAGGCGGATATTATGCCAACCGTCACCGAATGGTGGGCGATGAGGGATTCGAACCCCCGACCTCTTGCATGTGAGGCAAGCGCTCTAACCTGCTGAGCTAATCGCCCCGCCAGCGAAGAATATCATACTAAATCGTTGCCGTTTTGTCAATGTTACGCGGGTGCGAAGACATCCCTGGTCACCATGGTTTGAGACCTGCCCGGGCCTACTGCCAACAGGCAGTGATTTACCCCGCATAATTCAACCATTTTATTCACGTATTCCCGCGCTTTCAGCGGCAGGTCTTCAAAGCGCGTGATCCCGGCAATATCCTGCTGCCATCCATCCATCTCAATATATATCGGTTCACACTCCCGCAGCACTTCCAGGCTCTCCGGAAACTCCCTTATGATTTGGCCCCGGTATCGATAGGCCGTACAGATTTTGACCTTCTCGAAGGTGTCGAGCACATCCAGCTTGGTAATGGCTATGTCGGTTAATCCGTTGATTCTGGCCGCGTACCTCAGAATAACCGCATCCAGCCACCCGCACCGCCGAGGCCTGCCGGTAGTGGTGCCGTATTCATCGCCCCGCTGCCGGATGAGATCACCGGTTTCATTAAACAGCTCCGTAGGGAACGGCCCCTCTCCAACCCTGGTAGTATAGGCCTTTACCACGCCTACCACCCGATTAATCTTGGTTGGTCCAACGCCCGCTCCCACACAGGCACCTCCGGAAACCGGATGCGATGAGGTTACATAAGGGTAGGTTCCGTGATCGATATCCAAAAGGGTACCCTGAGCCCCTTCGAACAACACCTTTTTGCCTGCGTCGATGGCCTGGTTGACCAACAGCGAAGTATCTGTAACCATCGGCCGGAGACGTTCGGCATAATAACGAAACTCATCCAGGAGTTCCTCGTAGACGAAGGCCGTACTGCCATATATCTTTTCCAGAATACAGTTTTTCTCTTCCACTATAGCCTTTAACCGTTCTGGAAACAGATCTTTGTCCAGAAGATCGATTACCCGGAATCCTGTGCGGCTGATTTTATCAGCATACAGAGGGCCGATTCCCCTTCGGGTGGTTCCAATCCTGCGGCCGCCGTTTTCCTGAAGCGAATCGAGTTTTTTGTGATACGGCATAACAATGTGGGCTCGGCTGCTTATTTTGAGATTCTTGACATCTATCCCTCTGCTGCTCAGGTCGTCTATCTCTTTTAACAGGATAACCGGATCCAGTGCCACACCGTTGCCGATCACCGACACCTTATCCGGGTATAGAATTCCTGAAGGAACCAGGTGAAGCTGAAACTTTTCATTTCCCACTACCACTGTATGTCCAGCATTACTTCCTCCCTGATACCGGACAATATAGTCGGCTTTTTCTGCCAGGAAGTCGGTAATCTTTCCTTTGCCTTCATCACCCCATTGGGCTCCCACCAAAACAACTGTTGACATGGATCCACCTCCTGCGGATGGCCTCGACCAAGGTCACTCCTAATCTTATCAATTTTAGTCGGCTAAAGTCAACGAAGCCCCTCTTTCGGTGCCGTGTTTGAACTCTTTTGTATTTTATTCTTCTTCCACCCTTACTTTTATGTCCGCTATGGCTTTCTGGTGCAGCCTTATCCGCACCGGGTATTCACCCAGCTGCTTGATTGGTTCTTTAATTTCAATGCGCTTTTTATCAATACCCACCTTATGTCGAGCCTTTATGGCATCAGCAATCTCCTTGGAGGTAACGGCACCAAATAATTTCCCGCTCTCACCGCACTTGGCCTTAACCACAAACGTCTGTCCGTCGATCTGTTCCTTGATGCTTTGGGCAATTTGCTCTTCCTTTTTCCTTCTTTTCTCCAGCTGCTTGTTTTTCTGTTCAAGTTCCTGAAGACGAGCAGCAGATGCTTCTATAGCCATATTCCTGGGAAGCAGATAGTTGCGGGCGTAACCATCCGAAACCTGTACCACATCACCCTGTTTGCCCAGCTTTGGTACATCAGTCGTGAGGATAACTTTCATGTCGGACTCCCCCTTTTTCCATCCAGATTTCGATAATCTATCAAGGGATCAAAAATACCTAATACGGTTATGAACAGACACGCCTGTGTGGGAAGAAATAAAAACACCAATGCCATAAGCGCCAGCAACCAGGGTCGGGGGCGCCAGTTCTTGATGATGTACACTACCAGGCTCAGGCCAAAATAAAAAGCAATGGGCGTCATTAGAAAAATCAAGTTGGCTCCTATCTGGTTGAGCAGAGCCTGGTTCCAGTGATCACCCGCCAACCATAGGGCCAAACCGGCAATTATAACCCAGTCAAGCTCCCAGGCCATGCGCTGCATACTGAACGGAGGATTTGGCAGCAACTCACGGTGCTGGAGGAGAAGCTTGCCGATAATGATCCCCAACAGTATCCTTGCCCACTCCTCAAAGATATACAAACCCGGGCGCAGCTTGGCGAGGCTCTGGAGGAAGCCGTCAAAATACTCTCTGAGGACGGGTTGGGTAAGCCCCTGAGCCTCATAGTATTCACCAAATCCTGAAGCCTCCAAAGTGGGCAGGAAGATGTAATTGAAATAATCGGCAAATGAGGTCTCAATAAAATGCATGCTTAAATTGCCGGCCTGGAGATAATACTGATGCAGCCAAAACAGGCCAAACCCGATCACCCCTGCCGAAAAACTGGCGACCAGCACTTTACCCAATGAAAAATAGCGAGTAACCAAATAACCCGCCGTACAACCTGGAATTACTGACAGCAGAATAAAACCGAAGGCTTCTGTTTCCAGTGCCAAGGCCGCAGTGGCACAGACAACCAGGGTTATCACTAACAGGAATCCGGGTCCTCGCCTGCCGGACAGTGTTAAAACCGATATCGCCAATACACTATAGAGGCCGCTCCACTGGGATGCAAATTCCAACCCGATCCCAATGCTAAGAGCAGCCAAAAAAACCAGAATCTCAAAAGTGTGGTTCACTTCTTTTTGCTCTCCAGATAAGCCAACAAAGCCGAAAGATCCCCATACCACTTTTCAACTTCATGTGCTTCGTTGATGCTTAGTTTGAGTGTGCTCTCAACTTTAAAATCAATATACTGGAAATTTACTCCCACTCTTTTCCCCAAAATGTAAGTAGTAATTATTATGGTGGCCAGGCAATCACTGACCGCTTCATCGCCTGCTTTGAGCAGGCTTTTTAACAAAGCGGCCACAGATTCTACCAGCTCTGCTTTCAGCCACTCGATGGTTCTTAAGTTCTTCGCAATGTCCACCTGGGTTTTCGAGCTCAGAATATTCACCCCCGTTAGCTGTCCCCTCTTATTTCTCTAACATCGGGGGGTTTTCCTTCTAAACCCGGTGTTATCACCAATCCGCAACAACATAAACCGCAAGATCCTAGATCCTGCGGTTTTCCCGGTTATTCTGATGTAAATGGAAGCAGTGCGATGTTTCGAGCTCTCTTGATGGCTGTCGTGATCTGCCTCTGGTGATGCGCGCAGTTTCCGGTTATCCTTCGAGGCAAAATCTTTCCTTTTTCAGTAATGTACCTGCGTAAGCGGGGTACGTCTTTGTAATCAATGTACTCTATCTTCTCCGTGCAGAAATTGCACGGGCGTCTTTTTTTCTTGCGTTCTTTTTTCAACCTTACACCCCCTAGAACGGTATCTCATCATCTTCAGCCAAATCTACTCCGCCGGGATCGACTTCCCTGCCCAGCGAATCCCAGTCGTCACTTACCTGAGTTCGCTCGACCCCTCCGGTACCAGGACCTCTGTCCAGAAACCTAACCGTATCGGCAACTACCTCAACGGCTTTTCGTTTCTGGCCATCCTGGGTTTCATACGTTCTGGTTTGAAGTCGACCTTCCACCGCGACCAGACGGCCCTTGGTCATATAGGTCGCCACATTTTCGGCCAACTGTCTCCAGGCAACAATGTCGATATAATCCACTGGCCTCTCGCCCGCTTGATTGGTATAGGGTCGGTTTACGGCAATGCTGAAGGTACATACCCCAATCCCGTTGGCAGTATACCTCAGTTCAGGATCTCTGGTAAGTCGCCCAATCAAGATAACACGATTAATCATCCTGAACTCCCCCTACTCTTCCCTGCGAACGATCATGTGGCGCAGGAAACCGTCGCTGATCTTCAACACCCTGTCCAACTCATTGACAGTCTCAGTGGTTCCCTTGAAATGGGTCAGCATATAAAGACCTTCCCTGAAATCCTTGATTTCATAAGCAAGTCTTCTCCTGCCCCATACGTCAAAGTTCACCAGTTCACCTTTGGTTTGAGCGATGATGTCGGCAACCTTGCTTTTGGCTGCCTCCACCTCCTCGGAACCCAACTCGGGACTCAAGATGAACATCATTTCATATGAACGCATCCAGTCACCTCCTCCCTACGGACTAAGGCCCCAGGCAAAACCTGGAGCAGGGATACCTTTTCAGTATAACAATCCATCTATCGATTGGCAAGCTTACAGCTGCCCTCTTATCAACAGGTTGGTCAGCTCGGTTATCGGCTTTTCGATTATAAGGTCCTGGTTATAAAGACCTTTTAATACAGCTATCTTATCGCCTTTCGCGGTAGTTTTAAATCCAATAATGCAGAACATCATCTTGTCATTCAGGGATGCTACTTTAACCAGGTCCCCTTCCCGAAATCTGTGGTCGGTAACGTCCCTGACAGTCACAACATCTCTCCTCCCCCAAGGATCTCCTGTAATAATTATATGTTGCATAACTGTCATTTGGTTAACTATCCGGGCTGTTTCTGACCACCCGGGTCATACTCTTCTCAAATTTCGAGCGAGGCATCATCACCTGGTGTCCACATCCACAGCACTTGATCTTTATGTCAGCCCCCAGCCTGGTTACCTCCCACTCCCAACTGCCACAGGGGTGTTTTTTCTTCATCCTGACAATATCGCCCAGATTGAACTTTTTTATCTCCACCTCGTTTCCTCCTCACCTACAACCCCGGAATGACTACACGGCACGATAACGACAAGAGTTATAGTTCTGTTCGCTCCCTGCCGGGTACAAAAACGGTGCCGTTAAACGGTTATCACTTTGTCGGCGGCTGCCACCCGTTCCAGGATGGAGTACATATTGGTAACCTGACCTACCAGCAGTTGGTGTTTCAGTTGGTAGAAATCGAGACAGGTCCCGCAGGACAATATCTCCACCCCGTTCTGTTCCAATTCCAAAAGATGATCCAGAACCTCGGAACCCTGTGAGGTTAACGCTACCCCGCTGTTAATGAAGATTATTGTTGTCACCGCATCCCTCATCTGGGTCAGCGTATAAAGGAAACTTTTCATCAGGATCTTGCCTAAAGCATCATCTCCGCGCCCAAGATACTGCCCGGTGACAAGAATGACTCCTTGATTGTATTTTTCCTGATCCGGCCGGCTCGCGTTTTTTTCAATATGGATATGATAGTCATTACCATGCCGTTCCACTTCAACATTATAGCCCATACCCTGGGCTAAACGGCTGACATTCTCCACCGCCGTCTCGTTATCCACCACGGTGGTAACCGGTCCTCCTGCTTCCAGGGCTTTCTTGGTCAGAATAACCGGTTGAGGGCAGGAGAGTCCGCGGGCGTCAACATAGCTCTGCATCACTTGTCACCCCTCGATACTTTGATGTATCCGGCACCGCTCTTGATCACTCGCCCGACCATAGTGAGCCCGACTGATTTGCTGCGGGCCAGTTTCTCCAGTTCATGACTTTTGGCAGCATCAACAGCCATTAAAAGACCTCCGGAGGTCTCCGGGGAATACATGAGGTCCAAACGGGTATTGTCAACATCTTTGCCCACTTCAACCCGTCCCCGCAGGTAATCCCGGTTGGCATAAGCCCCGCCGGGAATAAGTCCCATGGCCGCCAGTTCCTCTACTCCCTTCAAGAGCGGCAGATGGTCCGCCCATAGTTCAATTTCTACCTGGCTGCCTGCAGCCATTTCCATGGTATGGCCGAGCAGGCCGAACCCGGTTATGTCGGTAGCCGCGTTTACTCCGACTTCCATCATAACCTCGCGGGCGGCTCTGTTCAGTTGGGTCATCGAACGAACCGCCTCTTCCACAAGTTGGGCGGGCGCCATTTCACCTTTGATGGCGGTGGTAACTATACCGGTTCCCAGGGGTTTGGTCAAATAAAGGTAATCACCGGCCTTGGCCCCTCGGTTGGATACCACTCTTCGAGGATCGATGATTCCGGTAACAGACAGGCCGTACTTGGGTTCCTGATCATCCACCGAGTGACCCCCGACCAGCACGGCTCCGGCTTCCTCGATCTTCGAAACCCCCCCTTTAAGAATCTCCTGGAGGATGGAAATATCGAGACAGTCCGGAAAGCACACAATATTCATGGCGGTCAACGGCTCCCCTCCCATAGCGTATACGTCGCTTAAGGCGTTGGCCGCGGCAATCTGTCCAAACAGATAAGGGTCATCCACCATAGGGGTAAAGAAATCGACGGTTTGAATCAGGGCCGTTTGTTCCGATAGTTTGAAAACTCCTGCGTCGTCGGCACCTTCAAACCCTACCAACAGCCTGGGGTCGGGACGCAGTTCTATTGCACTCAAAACCCGGTTCAGGGTCCCCGGACCCAGTTTGGCCGCTCAACCGGAAGCCCTGACCATCTGGGTCAACTTCAACTGCTCCCCAGCCATCCTGCTCCCCCCTTTTCTATTCAAACTCCTGCATAAACACCCTGTAAGCCTTGTAAGCTGCGTAAATATCCGCTTTGGCCGCTACCTCAAAGGGCGAATGCATCCCCAGCAATGCCGGCCCGCAGTCCACAACTTCCATCCCATATCGGGACAGCAGGTAGGCCACGGTGCCACCTCCGCCCTGGTCAACTTTGCCCAGTTCCCCAACCTGCCAGGCAACACCATGATCATCAAAAAGCCTGCGGATCCGGGCCAGGTATTCGGGATTGGCATCGTTGGACTCCACTTTGCCCCTGGACCCGGTATACTTGGTGAGGGCTACCCCCTGACCAATAATGGAGGAATTCCTCTTGTCAAAAGCCCCTTCGTAATTGGGATCCAGAGCTCCATTCACATCGGCGGAGAGGGCATAGGAATTTCGCAAGGCCAGCATAACCTGATAGTAGTCGGCATGGCCGTTCTTGTTCATCAGGTCAATCACCGCATTTTCCAACAGAAATGAACGCAGTCCCGTGTTGCCGACGCTGCCAATCTCCTCTTTGTCGGCAAAAACGCAAATAGCCGTACGGGAAGGCACGCTGACATCCAGCAGCGCACGGAAGGAGGTAAACACACAAACCCGGTCATCCTGACCGTAACCCCCGATGAGGCTGCGGTCAAATCCAACCTCCCGGGCCTTCATCGCCGGTACCATTTGAATCTCGGCGCTGGAGAAATCCTCATCCTCAATATTGTATCTCTCCTGCAAAATCTTCTTAATCGCCGCTTTTATCTTATCCTTTTCGGGACCGGGTTCAAGGGGAAGGCTTCCCACCAGGACATTGAGGTCCTCGCCGGTAATCCCTTCACTCATCTTTTTCTCCATTTGATCCTTTGCCAGATGGATCAAGAGGTCGGTTATCGTGAACACCGGGTCATCCTCGTCTTCCCCGATATTAATCTCAATCTTCTCCCCGCGCTTTTTAACCACAATGCCATGCATGGACAGGGGAAGAGCCGGCCACTGGTATTTTTTGATACCTCCATAGTAGTGGGTCTTAAAGAGCGCCATACCCGCATCCTCGTACAGGGGAACCGGTTTAAGATCCAGTCGCGGGGTATCGGTATGGGAGGCGACAATGTTAAACCCTTCAATAAACGGTTTCTCCCCGATCACTGCCGCTACCGCAGCTTTGCCTTTATGATTAATGAACACCCGCTGTCCGGGTCGCAGTTCATTCAGGTCCTTCAGGTCCACAAAGTCTTTCTTCTTAAGCTTTTCCCTCAAATATGACACAGTCTCCCGCTCAGTCTTGGCCCGATTGAGGAACTTGATATACTTTCGACCCAGGGCTTCTATCTCTTGCCTCTCGGCTTCCGAAGCCATCACCCACGCGTTTCTTTCTCTTTCCACGTAAATACCTCCTTATTTAATCAGCGGTTCCGTTTGGATACCTGTTATTTTGCCCATAAATTCAAATATGCCTTCCAGATAAGGAAGTATCAAGGATTCGTCAAGGTAGTTCATCATGTCCGCCGCCAGCGGAAACCCGGTATCGGCCAGGGAACGGATCAGGGGCAAGGCCAGACCGGCAAGAATCGATAGCACCAGAAGTGTTTTCAAGGCTTCAAAAGCTGCTCCTCCGATGCGGTTGCCTGTTCCCAGTATGCCCCAATTAAAAACCATGCTCAGGAGGTGCCATACCAGAGCCAATAGCCGTGAAACCAGGAAAAGGAGCAGTATGAATACCAGCGCAGCCACTATCAGACGGGCGACGTGGTAAATCAGACCTTGATAGGCGTAAAATCCGGTATTTAAAAGAGTGGAAGCCATCCCCTGCTGGTTGTCGAATACGGGCATTGGCAGCCGTTCGGCCAGGAATCGAGCCACATAAGTGATAAGCGAGTAGTGGTTCTGAAGATAGTCGGTAACCGGTTCCCAGTACAATATGGCGGCCCCAATCCCCAGTACCAATGAGGCTATGCTTCCAATACTGGCGATTAGGCCGCGGCGAAAACCCACCAAAAACCCGAAAAGAACCAAGGCCGCAAGAATACAGTCCAAAACAAGGGTCTGCATGCTCTCTCCTGTCAAGTAGGGTAATAAAATAACCGGCCCGAGATTGTTCACGACCGTTTATAGTTACAACCCGGGCTATTAGAGGAATTATACCATGGAATCATACCACGTAATTCTCTGCCGCCAAACGTAACCAGGGTCCGAACTGATGAGGTATGCCGTAAACCGTATTTGTTCAGGCGATAGCGGGGGAACAAACAACCGGTTCTGGGAACCGAATCAATTGCCGGGCCGTATTTGGATATTTACACCGTCGATTGCGGGGTTGTGAGCAAAAAACACCGCAACAGTCCTTAGTGTGGCTGGAAGTCCTGTATCCCGTTATTCACGTATGCATTTTTTAATGGCGACCCGGGATATGACTCCCATCACAGAATGGCGGATTGCCGGTTTTGCCGCAACGACATAACACCAATCGGTCTGCTTCCGCGATGAGTTCTCCGCCGGGACCAAACACCCGGTTGGGGCCTTCCACAATGAGGGGACCATCTCTAATTACCCGTATTCTTCCCGCCTTCGACGTATCAATCGTATAATCCTTCGATCCAGGTCCCCGGGCAAGAGCGGGGTCTACGGAAGAACCTTCCGGGAGACTGTACTGCAACGCTCGACTGGGACACTTGTCGATGGTGCGGATGATTTCTTCGGCAGAAGCGCCGTCCACATTTACCCAGGGTCTCTTTGAAGTATCAAAGACCTCCGGCAATCCACCCCAGCATTTGCCGGCATGAGAACACATCTGGGGATTCCAGTAAACAACTATGTCCTTATTCCTGTATTCCTTTATAGTGACCGGCGCCTTGGCATTATCGGCTTGGGAAGCCTCGGGCTCCAACTTGGTGAAGAGCTCCCGGCCGGCTCCGCAAACCGGGCACGACCAGTCGGGAGGAAGTTCTTCAAAGGGTGTTGAAGCCGGGATCCCGCGCTCAGGGTCTCCAACCGCGGGGTCATAAATATAGCCGCATACCGCACATTGGTAAGCCCGGTTTTTTTCTGTACCGTTGGCAGTTCCCATCCCCATACCTCCAAACATTCGAACATTGGACTCCCGATATTACGATAAAGAAAACTCTATGCATCCGCCTTACGCCATGATCTTACCATATTCTGTCTTGAAGTGGTTTATAAAAATCACATCCCGGATATTAAAAAGCCTCCTTCGTCGTTGAAAAACGAAGGAGGTCCTCCTTTGATCCGATGATGACTCGTTACCTTATTATTGCCGTAATCCTGCTATTTATTTCTCTTTCCGGCTTTCATCCCTGCTTCCGGGTGGAAGGCCAAATACGTAAATTGGCGGAAGCGTGTGGGAATCGAACCCACCCACCGCAGGGCCACTGCGGCGCAAACTGGATTTGAAGTCCAGGCGACCCACCAGGACCGATCCGCTTCCACGTGTTCATACCGCAATTGGTATTTTGTATAACCCAAAGTATATATTAACGAATAATAGCATGGAAGGCAAACAGGTCATTGCTCCACGATTACATCCAAAATCTTGAAGCCGTGATGACGCAGGGATACTACGGCTTCTTCAGCTTCGGTGCTGTCGAGGCGCAGTATCAGGTCATATAAGCCCCGCTCTTTCTCCACCAGGACAATGTTTTCGATGCTTATGCCGTGTTGGGCAATAATCCCGGTTACGGCAGCAACAGCTCCCACCCGCTCGTCAACCTCCATATCAATGCGGGTACCAGGCCGATTGACTCCCAGTATGTCTATAAAGGCATCGAAAATATTGGTCTCGGTAATTATGCCCACCAGTTCCCCGTTTTCCATTACGGGTATTCCCCCGATCTGGTGCTCCCGCATCAGCACGGCGGCCTTTTCAATGTTGGCATCCGCCTCAATGGTAATAACCTCCATGTTTTTCGGGAGAATATCCTTGATTTTCGTTTTGGCCAACAGATAGTTTAACTCAAAGATACTCAAACTGGTGGCGGATGACGGTGAAACCTTATTTAGATCTTTTATCGTCACTATCCCCACCAGTTTATTCTTGGACATTACCGGCAGCCTCCGGATCCGTCGCTCCTGCATCAGCTGAAACGCATCTGCTATGGAGGTCTCCGGGGTTACAACAGCAAGATCCCGACTCATCCTTTCTCTGACCTTCACAAACCTTCCCCCCTAACCGCCTAAATAAGCTTTTTTCACCTGCTCGCTCTCCAACATTTCCTTGGCTGGACCCTCCAAAACAACCCTCCCGGTCTCCAGCACGTAAGCCTTATCCGCTATCGACAAGGCCATGCGGGCATTCTGTTCAACCAGGAGGATCGTAGTGCCGTTGGCATTGATATCCTTTATGATCTCAAAGATCTCCCGCACCAGCAGGGGAGCCAACCCCATCGAAGGCTCATCCAACAGCATCAGCGTCGGCCGGGCCATTAACGCCCTGCCGATGGCCAACATCTGCTGTTCGCCTCCGCTCAAGGTGCCGGCCAGTTGTTTGCGCCGCTCCTTGAGCCGGGGAAATCTTTTGAATACGTTCTCAAAATCATTGGCAATGCCGTCTTTATCTTTTCGCCGATAGGCGCCCATCTCCAGGTTTTCCATAACCGTCATGGCGGGGAATACCCGCCTGCCTTCCGGCACCTGGGATATCCCCAGGGCCACAATATCCTGAGCCGGACGCGACGTTATATCCTGGCCTTTGAAACGGATGACCCCGGATCGAGGACGAAGGAGGCCGGATATGGTCTTCAGCGTTGTAGTCTTTCCGGCACCGTTGGCACCTATCAGGCTCACAATACTTCCTTCATCCACACTTATCGAAACATCTTTGAGGGCGTGAATGGGCCCATAGTAAACATTGACGTTTTCCAACTGCAGCAAATGGTTTGCCTCCTCTCCTCAGGCCATCGTGCACTTCCGAGCCCGCAAGAATGTAAAAACCAGGTTGGCAGCGTCCAGTTATTATACAGGTCCGTCTTGCATATCATAACAGTGTTGCTCACTGCTGTCCCGTAAATACTTTTTTACTTTCGTATCAGTATCATCCTGCAAAATGTTTTCAACCTGTTACCGCTTTCCGGGGGCGATACTTTGCTTTCATTATTAATTCGACGCCTGTGGGCAGCAACTCGGTCGGTCTAACGAGTAATCCTTATCCGGTTGTCTCCAATCCTCTTGGTATACTTAATGCGGTCAAAGTATTCCAACAGAGGCAGGGCATACTTCCTTGAAGTCTCCCATATATCACGGGCTTCGGCCAGTGACAGCTCTTTCTTTTCGTTAAAATGCTCGTTCAATCGGTTCCAGGCGAGATCGACCCCGAAACGGGAATAGTAGACGCCCTCAGCCACCTTGACTATCTGGCCGGAATCCTCCAAATAGGCAATTATCTCTGCAGGATCGTAGGACGAGTCGGATATTTCCTCCTGAATCTCTTTCAGTCCGGGCGGTGCCAAGGGATTCTTGTTCAGTATTTCCATGACTTTCTCAATGGCCTTCGCAGCCTCCTGGTCAGGCTCGGTCGGTGCACCGGGGAGCCTGACATGCTTGGCATCGGCTGATAAAACACCTTTTGCTTCCATTAGGCTAATCACGGCATTAAAGACTTTGACCGGGTACTGTTTGAAGTAGCGGCTGCGCAGTTCTTCTCGGGGGAAACCGGGCCTTAAGGGGTACTTTTGGTGCCAATCTTCCAGCATCCTGTGGATGGTCTGGATACTGCGATCGATTCCCAGGCTGCTGATGTAGTAGTCATTGTTCTCCACCTTAAGATGCTCAGCAAATCCCTGTTCGCACAGTTTGTTTAAAACTTCCCGGGTTTCCGTGGGATTATGGTTGACAGTCGCTGCCAGGTCCTCAAGGGATATTATTCGATCCGGGTATTTGTTTAATTCCTGCAGGGCTACCTCCTCCAGGTCGCCTTCTTCCTTGACTGCCATCTCTTCCAGGACCGCTTCGTTAAACCGCTTCTGTTTGGGGGGATGAGGATCAATCACCACTCCTCCGCCGATGGTGGTTACGGGTGAATAAAAACGGATAACAAACCGATCGCCCTTGGTACACACCACCGGCTCTTCCATCACTATTTGCACGTATCCATGTTCTCCCGGTTGGAGCTCATCATGCTCCAGCAACACGACCCGGCCCAGGCACTCATCCGTTCCCAGGTGAAACCTTACCCGGGCCCAGTTTTTCAGGGGACGCGGACTGTTTTTCAAGAGGCGCAGATTCCCGCTTATCCGGTAGGTGGGCCTCAGGAATCCGGGAGCCGCCAGGACATTCCCCCTGTGGATATCCGAGGTATCGACCCCCTGCAGGTTTACTGCCACCCTTTGACCTGCCAAAGCTTCCTCCACCTTCTGGTTGTGGACGTGCAGGGTTCTAACCCGCACAGGAATGTCCTGGGGAAGGATCTGCAGGCTGTCATTAAGGCGGATGCGCCCTGACCAGAGGGTTCCGGTTACTACCGTGCCAAAACCGGTCATGGTAAAAACCCGGTCAATGGGCAGGCGAACCGGTCCCCGTGCCGATTTCTCCTGCACCTGTGCCGACATTTCCTCGATCAAACTAAGGAGTTCCGGTATGCCCTCTCCCGTAGTCGATGAAACAGCAATTATCGGCCACTCCTTAAGCTCGGTATCCGACATGTATTCTCTGATATCATCCTCCACCATCATCAGCCATTCGTCATCGACCAGGTCCTTTTTGGTAATAACGACAATTCCCTGTTTGATACCCAGCAGTTGGATGATGTCCAGATGTTCTCTGGTTTGAGGCATTATTCCCTCGTCGGCCGCGATGATAAGTAGAACCAGGTCCATCCCGAACGCTCCCGCCAGCATCTGGCGAACGAACCGCTCATGGCCGGGAACATCGACAATGCCGGCCCGCTGACCGCTGGGAAGGGTCAGGGGGGCAAATCCCAGTTCGATGGATATGCCTCTTTTCTTTTCCTCTTTCAATCGATCGGTATCAACTCCGGTCATAGCCCGTACCAGAGCAGTTTTGCCGTGGTCGATGTGGCCGGCCGTTCCGATGATCAGCCTCTTCATTGCAGAGCCTCCAGAG
>JAKOVY010000016.1 GCA_029781825.1 Bacillota bacterium
ATTTCGGGCTTAAAGTTGGGTCCGCATCTCCTTATAGCCTCTTCCATGCAGAGTTTCCCCAGAAACTCAGGCCGGACGTCTCTTAAGCTCCCCCTCGGCGCTTTACCACCGGGCGTACGTACTGCTGAAACGATAACAGCTTCTCTCACTTGTCTTACCTCCCCGATTTAATTAATACCAGACAAAAGGACTAATTGCGCAGCGGCTTGCCGGTCTTCAGCAGGGCCATAATTCTTTCCTGGGTCTTGGGTTCGCCGCACAGACTCAGGAAGGCTTCTCTTTCGAGATCCAGGAAGTACTGTTCGGTAATCAGGGCGCCTCTTATCACATCGCCGCCCGCCAGGACATCCGCGATCTTGCAGGCGATATGGAAGTCATACTCCGTGGCGACACCTGCCAGAACCATCTGCTTGACCGCCAGCTTTAACAGCGCAAGTTCGTTCTTGCCTGGAGCCGGAACGGGTCTGCTGACCGGTGGAGTATAATCGTCTTCCAGCAGCCTCAGTACCTGTTTCTTGGCGTCTGCGATCTGGAGTGCAGGATTCATGGATATGCCGTCGGTAGGTCTGAGGTATCCCAGCTTCTTACCTTCCTTGGCACTGGTAGCAACCTTGGCGGTAGCTATGTTCTGGAAATAAGGAATCATGTGGTCCACGAGAATTGGGGCTTGAATGCCTTCAACAGCAGCTATAGCCTTCAATGCCGCTTCCTTACATCCACCAGCAGCTGGCAGCAGACCTACTCCTACCTCAACTAAACCGATATAGGTCTCGGCAACAGCCTGGGCAGCAGAGCACTGCATTACAATCTCACAGCCGCCTCCCAGGGTCTGGCCATAAGGAGCAACTACCACTGGTTTGAGTGAATACTTGTTGGCCATCATCGCATCCTGGTTTCTCTTCAGAGCTGCATCCAGCGCATCCCAGTTTTTGGTCTCAATAGCCTGAACCACACCGGTGAGGTCGGCACCCACGCAGAAGTTCTTGCCGGCTCCGGTAATGACCATACCTTCCCAATTCTTGGCCAGCTCTGCCTGGGCGGCTTCCATAGCTGCGATCAGGTCTTCAGAGATAGCGTTGTTCTTGGAATGCAGTTGCAGGCATACTACGCCGTCACCGATATCGTACAGGGTTCCGGCGGGCATAGAGAATACAACCTTATTCTCCTGCTTGAGCTTAAGGAAGTTAACTGACTTCGGGTTGGTGGGTACAGGTTTGTAAGCTTTGTCAGGAATGGAGTAGTAGTACTCAACGCCATCCTCCGTCTTGTAGAAGGAAGTAATTCCGACCTCGAACATTTCCTTCACCCACGGAGCTACCGAGCCACCTTCGGCTTCAATGCGAGCCACATACTTCGGCAGATCCAAACCGTTCCACATCTTGAAGGGACCGGCCTGGTGGTTGTAACCCCACTCCATAGCGTTGTCAATATTGACTATGTCATCGGATATTTCGGGAATCTTCTTCGAAGCGTATTGCAGGGTGGCGCTGTTCATCTTCCAAACCAGCTGGGCTGCCTTGTCGTCTCCCTCATAGAATGCCTCCAGCTTTTCAGGCAGGGTCTTGGCAGCTTTGGCCTTTTCCAGGCTCGGGAACTCAGCAGGTTTCTGCGGTACATACTCGAAGGTTTCAGGATCTAGCATCAATTTTTCTTTGCCGACTCTCTTATAGAAACCGCCTTTGGTCTTGTTCCCAAGCATGCCTTTTTCCATCATCTTGAGGAAAAGCTCAGGAACTTCGTAGAGCTTCTTCTCTTCAGGGTCAGTAAGAACGCTTTGGATGGATTTGGTTCCGTTTACGGCGATATCCAGTCCAACCAGGTCAATCAGACCGAAGGAACCGGTCTTGGGTCTGCCGATAGCCGGACCGCAAATCGCATCAATTTCGGAGAAGGTCAGGTCGAGCTCCTTCATCAATCTGCCTATGGATGGTCCACCCTGGTTACCGAAACGATTGGCTATGAATCCGGGAGTGTCCTTACACCAAACAATGCTCTTACCCAGAACCCGCTCGCCGAAATCGGCCATAAACTGTAACACTTCGGGATCGGTATCCTTACCCGGTATGATTTCCAAGAGTCTCATGTAGCGAACCGGGTTAAAGAAGTGAGTTCCGAGCCAGTTCCTTCTGAATTCCAGGGGCATATCTTCGGCCATGGTGGTAATAGAGATGGTTGAGGTATTGGAGCTTACAATGGCCCCCGGTTTGAGATAAGGTTCGATCTGTTTCAAAACGGCCTTCTTGATTTGGAGGTTCTCCGGAACAGCTTCGACAACCCAGTCACACTCTCTCAGCCACTCAAGGTTGTCTTCCATGTTTCCAACAGTGATGTAGTCTGCATCTGCTTTATCGTACAATTGGGCCGGACGGGACTTGAGAAGGTTGTCCTTGTTGGTCTGGGCGATTCGGTTTCTTGCAGCCGGGTTTTTCTTTTCTTCTTCACTGAGATTCGGGGGAACGATATCCAGAAGGTAACTCCTTATACCCGTAGCTGCACATTGCGCGGCAATTCCGCTCCCCATGGTACCTGAACCAAGCACTGCTACTTTTCTGATTCTTCTCTTCACCAGTTCTACCTCCCGTTTCGTATTGTCCTAATAGAAGTTGATGCCCGAACACTGTGTCGTCAGACTATTGTCCCTTGACACCCCCTTTCATCTCTCGACTGTAACCTGGCATAGGTAGAGTAGATGCAGAGTCGAAATCATGTCTATATAAGCAGCGTTACCAGGTAACGTGATTATTCAAATAAGTCGCTAGACAACCCAACTCCTTATTCTAGTTTCCATAATGTAGTCCAATAGCAATGTTGTTCCTATATATAATAATAACTGTTTTCACAAATAAATAAATGATATTTTGGTAATAATAATCTAATTATTTATTTAAGTTCCGTTTGGCGATCTCCTGTTCCCTGAGCAGGCGGCGCAATGCCTTGCCTGTAGCGGTTCTGGGAAGTTGGTCGCGGAATTCAAACAGCTTCGGAACCTTATAGGCCGCCAGGTACTGCTTGCAGAATGCTGTCAGTTCTTCCTCGGTCACTTCGGCTCCTTCGGCCAATTGGATGAAGGCCTTCACTGTTTCTCCACGATACTCATCAGGGATACCGACGGTAATGACGTCCTTGACCGCGGGATGCTTCATCAGCACCTCGTCTATTTCGCGGGGATAGATATTGTAACCGCCGGCGATGATCATGTCCTTCGTGCGGTCTACTATGAATATATAGCCTTCCTCGTCCATATATGCGACGTCTCCAGTTCTGAGCCAGCCATCGACCAAAGCGTATTGGGTTTCTTCCGGGTTATTCCAGTACTCTTTCATAATGGTGGGGCCTTTAATCCAGATCTCGCCGCGTTCACCCAACGGCACATCCTTTAAGGTATCCGGATCCACTATACGGACATCATAATCCGGCATCGGTATTCCGCAGCTGCCAACTTTCTTCTTCCCCTGTACCGGATTGGAAATGCCCAAGGCGAAGGTTTCACTCATGCCCCAACCTTCGCTGTAATATATGTCAAAATCCAGGGCCTTCTCAATTAATTCCACCGGACAGGGTGCAGCTCCGGTTCCAACAAAATCTGTTCTGAGATTCAGATCCAAATCCCATGCCTCAGGATGATCCAGCACCGCCTGCAACATGGTTGGTACACATGGCCAGTATACAAACTCCGGGTGCTGTTTCATAGTAGCCACCACCTCATTGGTGTCCCACCGGGGCAGGATTACCTGGGTAGCACAGCTGAAAACAGAATACAGTATGCAGCAGACCTCACCATATACATGGAAGTAAGGAAGAGTACAAAAGACCCAACGCCGGTCAAACGGCAAATCGTCAAGCGTCGTTCCTCCCCACCTTGTTACTATGACGGTGGCTGCCACCACATTATACTGAGTCAGAACAGCCCCTTTAGGAACCCCGGTAGTACCTCCAGTATATTGGATGATAGCCGGGTCATCCGGTTCAATCGGTATACGAGGCGGAATCTTATTGGTGCTCTGTTCAATAAGCCGGGAGAGGTGGTGCCAGCCTTCCTCCAGCCCCAGTTCTTCAGGGGTGCTGACCCCGGCTCCGGTAATAAAATCGGTGATTCTGGTTACGATAACCAGCGGAATATCGACCGTCTTACACAAGGCCTTGACAGCAGGCAAAACCATATCAAAGGTGAAAAGCCCCTTTAAGCCGGTATCTGTAGCTATACCTTTCAACTCTTCGTAGGTGTACATGGGGTTTAGGTTTACCACGATAGCTCCGGTCATCAGCGTTGACCAGTAAGCAATGTTGAACTGCGGGGAATTTGGCAGCATTACACCAATGCGATCACCTTTTTTTACCCCCAGCTCGATTAATTTGTTGGCCAGTCGTATGCAGGTCCGGTACAAATCCAAATAAGTCATTTCCGTCCCATAGAACCAGGTTGCAGGTCTATGGGGAACACCGTTGGAGGCATTGCGAAGAAGATGCCAAGCCGGAAATTTCGGATAATTAAAGGTCCAGGGTACTTTCCAGTCATATTGCTTAATCCACGGCCGCCGTGCAAGAATCTCCTCAGTCAATATCATTTAATAACTCCCCCTCTTTTGATCAACAAATAATACAGAATACCAACTACATGGCACACCGAATTATTGTACCCTTCTCACCACCTTCCAAATACCGGGGAAAAATATCTGGTGTTTCTCGTGGGTTGCAAAAAGGTTTCAATGCAATTCGTGTGCCATAATTGGAAGTGGGTTACTTTTTTGACATGTTTCGACGTCATCGGAGGACTGGCCGCTTCATAAAACTCGTCCAATCTTGAGGTTGTTTATTAACTGTTTTTTCAGAAATTTTATTATTATCTCTAAGTTTCGACATCAGAATCACCACCGGGCTCACCGGGAAGATGGTTGATATGTTACCTAATGCAACATGCGTCAGCTTATTGATGTGTCAATAAGCATCATCAAACCAACAATAAAGGCCAGATGGGTACGGTTCACTGTCCCAGTACCTGAAAGCGCCGCTCACACGCAAGCCCGCGTTGTGTAGTTGTGGTTTTATAAATCTTTTTAATTTCGAACTGAACTTTCACCCGCCCGCTGTTTTATTCTTCGAGGCCGTATTTGTTCATCCAACGGTACAAGGTCTTCCGAGATATGCCCAAAGCCTTGGCTGTTTTGCTTTTGTTGTTGTTGAATTTCTGGAGATACTTTTCAACCATCATTCTTTCCATCGAACTGATCGACATCTCGCCGCCAACACTCTCCAACTGGGCTTCAGTCTGAACCATGCCGTTAGGCGGCAGGTTGAGGTAGTGTTTGACCATATCATAGGTTACAACCGGTTGGGTTGACAGCTGAATCGCACCTTCAAGCACGTTTTGCATCTCCCTCACATTTCCCGGCCAGGGATACTGCAAAAAGGCCTCGATTACGTCGGGTTCAATGGTGTAGGTAGGCTTGTTTAAACGCTTGCATATCTTTTGGGTCAGGTAATTGGCCATCCTAATTATGTCGTCCGGCCTTTCTCGCAAAGGCGGAATAGTTATTTTGATTACCCCCAGTCGGTAAAAGAGATCGCGCCGGAATCTCTGACGATTGATTTCTGATTCCAGGTCCTTGTTGGTCGCGGCGATAATCCGCACATTAACCGGTATCAGCTCGTTTCCTCCCAAACGCATAATGCTTTTTTCTTCCAGAACCCTGAGCAGGGAAGCCTGCAGGTCAAGAGGCATATCCCCTATCTCATCGAGAAAGATGGTCCCCTGATCCGCAAGTTCAAACTTTCCCATATTCCCTCCTTTTCGAGCCCCGGTGAAAGCGCCCTCTTCATAGCCAAAGAGCTCACTGGCTATCAAGTCCTTGGGCAATGCGGCACAATTGATGGCCACGAAAGGATGGTTCTTGCGGGGACCGGCGTTGTGCATCGCTTGGGCAATCATGTCCTTGCCTGTTCCGCTCTCCCCCAGGAGCAGCACGTTGGAATTTGAGGATGACGCAGCCAGAGCCAGTTTTTTCGCCTCCAGGAATCTGGGGTTTTCCCCGGCCAGATCGGCAAATGTTACCTTGGCGTTACTGCCAATCCAGCTGCGCACCATACGATTGACATGCCTGCTTTCGCGGATTATCAATAAGGTTCCGATGCAGGGAGGTTCGGTGTAGTTGAGCGGGTTACAGGTAACATGGCACTTGATCCTCTCCTGACCGACGTTAAGTATTACTGTTTCGTTGGTAGCTACTCGACCCGTCGCCAGGCTGATTAGATGATTATTGTCGGGGTGGTAACCCAAGACATCATAGATGTTCCGCCCAATAACTTCATCGTGTCGTTTTCGCAGTAACCGACAGCAGTTATGGTTGATATATGACAGGGTGTTTTGATCATCTACCACCATAACCGCCTCAGACATGGACTCAATCAGGTGTTCGTTGTACTTGGTCGCTCTCTCGAGGGTCATCTTGGATTCAACGTGCCTGACTGAGGCCATTACCATCCCTAAGGTATGGGTATTAAACCTGCAGTATGGAGCCACCATACCCAATACTCCAATAATTTTCCCACCATCAATGATAGGCGCGCTGCTGTTAGCCACCGGAATACCTATTCGGCAGAAATGCTCGTAGCCGACAACCGATATAGGACGTGCCAGGGCAACCGCCAGAGCACTCGCGTTCGTTCCCATCAGTTCTTCCGACCAGACAGTCCCTTCCACCAGCCCCCCGGCACGGGCTTCGCTCAACGACTGTTGGTCCCCCATCACCGAAAGCACACAGATATTGGCATCGGTCAAAATTATGTTAAAGCCTGTCCCCGCAATGAATTCCAGTAAACCTTCCATCACCGACAAAGCTGTTTCCATGAGGTATTCCGAATCCTTGCGGGCTTCATTAAATTCACGCTGGGAAAGACGTATGGCCTCATTTCGGTTGGGATTGACACCATAGCTGTAACAGCGCTCCCAGGAATCCCTGATCTCTCGACGCATACCTTCTCGGAGTTCCGGATTATTATGAAGCTGTTGCCACATCATCTCCTGATCATGCTGGGTCATGAAAATCCTTGAGACAGGAGATGGGGTGTTGTTACCATATTTGGGCTCCTGCTGTATCATTTGGGACAACTGTTCCCCGAGCCGTAATTTGCATACGGCTTAATGCTCTGCCGACCAACAAACTTCGCGGCAACATGAATACATGGCCTCAAGCAAGTTGGGTTTGGAAGCTATATTGCCTCTTGCTTGTCCACGTTTACCGGGAAACAGCGGACACCTGCCTTTCCCTGGTGTTTGATTCGTGAGCAAGTGAGATCGTTGCAGGTTTTGCAGAGTACAGGTTTCAGTTTTTTCAAGACGTCAGCTGCGACAGTAAAGATGTGAAGAATCGATTGGATGGTATGTCATTATGCACATCGAGAGTTCAATCACTTGGGAAATCACGATACACTTTTTATTATTTTACCAGATATGCAATCAGAAAAGAATTATTGAAGAATTCAATATTGGTGACTTTTGCATCATAAGACAAATATAAAGCCCCTTCTTGTGTCTCGAAGGGGCATTGCTTTTCTGCAGGACAAGAACCAAAATACGGGTATTCACCGAGTTTATATCCGGAATGTCAAATCCGGATATCACAAGCTGTGCAGCACAGCACCATTAGAAGAACAACAGGCCCAGTGCTTCAGCTACACAAGCCGGTTTGTCCTGGCCTTCTATTTCGATGGTGTGGGTCGTGGTCACCAACAGTTGATTGGGACCTTTTTCTTCCAATGCGGAGATGACCATCCGGGACCGTATGCGGGAGCCTACTGGAACCGGTGAAAGGAACCGTACTTTGTTAAGGCCGTAATTTATACTCATCTTGATTCCTTCAGGCACATACTTGGCCTGATATGAAAACATGGAAAGAAGGCTCAGGGTTAAAAACCCGTGACCAATCGTTTTCCCGAAAGGCCCGTTTTTGGCCTTTTCCTCGTCGACATGAATCCATTGCCAGTCCTCGGTGACATCGGCAAAACGATTGATCCTATCCTGGTCAATTAGTACCCACTCGGTAACGCCGTTCTCCTGTCCAATCATCTGTTTGTAACGCTCCAACGGAATGGCTTCTGGCATTTTTATCCTCCTTTCTTATTCCGACATCCATCCTCCCGGGCCATGTATTCCCTTGCGGATGGTGTCGTCTCGAAAACACACTAAGCTTATTTGCCTTTGAAATTGGGTTTCCTTTTCTCCAGGAAGGCGTTTAATCCTTCCTTCATGTCTTCAGTAGCAAAGCACTCAGCAAACAGTTCTCTTTCAATCTGCAGACCGATTTCCAGGTCGGTTTCAATTCCCAAATCCATTGCCGTCTTGGCAAGCTTTAAGGTAACACTTGATTTTGACATGAGGATGCGGGCCATTTTCTTGACCTCATTCATGAGCTCTTCATGAGGTACTACCTTGTTTACCAGCCCGATTTCATACGCCCGTTTGGCATCAATTGGTTGGCCTGTTAGAACCATTTCCTTGGCTATGCCCATACCCACCAACCTGGGCAGCCTCTGGGTGCCTCCGCCGCCGGGAATGATACCCAGGTTAATTTCGGGTTGCCCGAAGGAGGCTCTCTCAGATGCAATCCTGATGTCACAGCACATAGCGATCTCGCAGCCGCCGCCAAAAGCATAACCGTTTACAGCTGCGATGGTTGGTTTGGGAAAATGGGCTATGGTCTGCTGAGCTTTAAAACCTTGATAGGTCAGTTCGCGGGCCTGCAAAAAAGTGTAGGTAGACATCATGGCAATATCGGCCCCGGCAACAAATGCCTTATCTCCGGATCCGGTCAACACAGCTACCCTGACCTCATCATCATACTCCATCAATTCAAAGATCCGCTTCAATTCTGCAAACACCTGATCATTTAATGCATTCAACACCTGGGGACGGTTGATGGTAACAATTCCTATACCATCTTCCTTTTCAAACAAGAGCACTTTAAAATCGTCATAACTCATCAGCTTCAACTCCTTCGCCACTGTAACAGGATTAACCCGATACCCGCTCAAATACCGTCACCTGTCCGGCACAAATACCGGACGCGGACCGAACGCATTAATTCAATTTCCCCAGTAGTATTCCCGTTGTTAAATCAGGCGATGTCTTACTCTTGATATGTTTTAAATTCCCGCGCCGGAAGGCAACTGCAATAGCGCCCCACCTATATCGCCGAAGTTGTCGAGCACTTGTTGGTTCGCTCTAGATTCAAATCCAAAAGTTAACGGTCTTTACAATAATAAACAGATACGGGCCACCTGATGGTGGCCCTTTTACAGACCAAATGTTAGGGCATCATTACCCCACCGTCGACCTGCAGACACTGACCGGTTACATAGGACGATTCATCGCTGGCGAAGAAGAGAATAGCATTGGCCACTTCCTCAACGGTACCGGGTCTCTGCAGAGCATTGGCCCTGGCGGCAACCTCTCTGATCTTCTCGGGAACTGCCAGGAACATGGCGGTTTCAATTGAGCCGGGAGCAATCGCGTTCATGGTGACACCCTTGGGACCCAACTCCTTGGCCATAGTCCTGGTGAATCCAACCAATCCGGCCTTGGTTGCGGAATAGTTTGCCTGACCGGGGTTTCCAAAGCGGCTGACAGAGGAGATGTTGACTATCCGGCCATAACCCTTATCCCTCATGATGGGCACTACAGCCTTGCAGCAGTAAAATACACCTTTCAGGTTAACATCGAAAACCTGATCCCACTGTTCTTCCGTCATTTTGTGGAATATGGCATCCCTGGTAATTCCGGCGTTGTTAATCAGAATGTCTACGGTACCAAAGGTATCAACGGTCTTTTGCACCATGGCATCCACTGATGCTTTGTCCGCTACGTTGCATACTACTCCGAGTGCTTCCCCACCCATGTCCTTAATCTTCTGCTCGACCTTTTTAACCTCGTCCTCTTTCAGGTCGGCAATAACGACCTTGGCTCCTTCCTGGGCAAACCGGTAGCATGTTGCTTCACCAATCCCGTTGGCCCCTCCGGTTACGATTGCAACTTTGTCTTTCAAACGCATACTCTACACTCCTTTACATAGTTTTTGCTACGATATGTTTTGCATTTTATTACTTCAAGATTCCTTGGCAAAAAACCTTCTTCTTGTTATTAAAATATTCCAAGCTTGTCGAAGAAAAAAAAGAAATAGGTAAAAAAAACAGGGGACCCGCGTCCCCTGTTTGGAAATCTTTGGATTTATTAGTGTCCTGCTTCCGCCGGAGGCAATACGCCTGCTTTGCGCAGCAGGGTGATGCAAGCGATGATAACTGCCAGAACAGCACCGCCACCGAGGATCGCAGTCAGACCCCATTCAATTGAATTGCTGACTACGGCTTTTGCTGCAACATCGGCCAGTGCTGCAGGATCAGTTACGCCACCCTTCACCGCTTCCGCAATTTTCTCATTTACTATATGCGGAATCAAAGCCAGAGCAATGGTGAAATAAGCGAAAGCGTAGTTGTTGCAAATGTGCGGCAGTACTTCTCCCAAAGCTGCAATTACGAAAACGACTATCCAGACCAGCAGCAGTGTTGCAGCCGGATCGCCAATGGATTGCTGCAGCGGAGTGAGAGCCGTTACCAGCAGGAACGCAAAAACGAGACCGGAAACTGCTCCGATCATAATAGTAGGCAGGTTCTTAACATCTGCCCCCATCAGGAAGAACGAAATCATGATAAAGAATGCGGGCCAAACGGCATGAATTCCTAACAGCCCCATGACATAGACGCCCAGCACAACACAAGTTGCAATTACTATCCCCAAAATGATGTGAATTTTGAGACTAATCCATTTTGCCTGATCCAACTTACACCCTCCCCTTCATTTTAAGAGATTTTGACATGCCTACAGAAAACTCCAGTTATGACCCCCTGCCTTCTAATACTTGACTTACTGAATTTTATTCAACAAGTCTCATATTATGAATCAGCGGGATCACAACCAAAAACTTTGTCTGTGGAGCACCCCCCCCTTTTGCTATGAAGTATAGCTACTTATTGGATAGGCTCTTTATATAATAACACAAGTATAGTTGAAATCTTCAAATTTTTTAAAACCTCGAAGAGAATCTATTTTCGAACGACGATTTCAATAACTGTGGTTTACCAAAAGAGCCTTCCCAATCAAAATATGGGAATGCAATTGCCATGCCAACTTGGGTGCGAACATTATTTTAAACAAATTCCAGCGTAATCCAGGCATTATAGCACAACTATCGATACTACTTTATTCGGTACTTGTATACCAACTTGTATACAAGTTGTGCCGACCTGACCCATTAACGCTGCTCCCACTTATGAAATCTGAAGCTTGGCCTCCTGGTTGCGAAAAACGTTCACGTTATATATTAAATACGCCGTAATAAATAAAATACCCTCCCATTCCAAATAAAAAGAATCCACATATTATCAGAATTGCCTTATAGACAACGTCAGTAAAAAATTTTCTCCCACCTGAAACGGCTGCTCCAATCATAAGATACCAAACTGTATCAGATAACGCATGCCCTGTAAAGAAGGAAGTTATGCCAATAGTTCCCGATTTCAGTGCAATTGTGGTATAACCTAACCCTACCGTGGCCCACCATAGAAGCCAATAAGGGTTGGCAAGGCTTACAAGCCCACCGGTTAAAACCAACCTGGATTTTAAAAGCCAGTCGTTTTTACCGGCCATTGATTGTTCCTGCTTGGCCATCACTTCAGATTTATCCTTATGGGATGGTAATGAAACCCGCCCGGTTATTGCTCCCCTTACCATTCCCCATCCCATCCATAACATGAACAACCCGCCAAATATTGCCATCCATTGGGAGGCTGTACTTATTAATACGTTGGCCACACCCAAGGCCAGTGCAGTCACCAATATCAATTCCAAAACGATATGGCCCAGAATTATAAACGGCGCGGCAACCATCCCATTGCGTGCCGTTTCACCGATGGTAACCGTCAGTAAAGGCCCTGGCATCATGGCCCCGGAAAACCCAACCAAAAAGGCAGTTGTAAAAAGTCCGGCCGGTTCCAAAAATTTATCACACCTATTACTTATTTATTTGGCTAAAAGTCTTGCCCATCAATTACCGTTTGCAACCTGTTTCACAGAATGAATGCCCTTGAGGAGCTGGGCGACCTCCTCTTCGCCAAGTACCCTGCTGACATGTACTGAAGCATCCTTTGTCAGGTCGATTTCCTTTACAACCGACAGGGGTTTTAGGCGTTTGTTAAATATTACCCTGACCACCGGCAGGATAGGCTTTTCTCTGTTGGAATCTACCACCACCGCTATCTCCCCGGAACTCAGCGCAACCACCGTTCCGATAGGAAATTCAGCCACATTTGCCAGGAATGATTCGAGAATGACAGGTTCGAATTGACTCCCCGCCATGCGCCGCATCAGCGATACCGCCTGGCTGGTCGAGTAAGCCTTACGATACGGTCTGTCTGCAACTAGAGCGTCGAATACGTCGGCAATGGCTACTATACGTGAGTAGATGTGTATTTCCTGTTCTCGCAGTCGACGGGGATAACCGTTGCCATCCCAGCGTTCATGATGCTGATAGGCTATGTGGGCGGAGAGCAGCGAAATTTCTTGATTAGCCCGCAGGATTTCAAAACCATGCTCGGCATGCCGTTTGATCTCAACGAATTCTTCGGGGGTGAGGTCTCCAGGTTTGTTGAGGAGTTCTTTGTCCACCCGGGTTTTGCCGATATCATGGATCAGGGCTCCGGTAGCCAAATCCTTCAATCTGATGTGATCCAAACCCAGGGATATCCCGGTTATTATCGACAGAACACATACCTGCACCGAGTGGGAAAACGTATAGTCATCATAATTCCGAATGTCGGTAAAATTGACCAGGATTTCGCGATTGCTCAGCACTTCGTCGATTAAGTTGCTAACCGTCTTTTTGACGCCCTGGATGTTAATCCTTTTCTTGTTCTCCAGGCTATTAAAAAGCTCCTTAACTGTTCGCACCGATTCCAGACGGGTTTGCTCCGAGATTAAATCCGGCGGTTCTTCGATCTCATCGAACATATCGTCCTTGATATAAACCGAACCTACTCCATAGTCAATCAGACGTTGAATATAATTGCTGTTCAGAACCATTCCTGCCACCAGCAGAGGTCGACCATCGGAACTGTAGATGGTGCGTCCGATTTTCATTCCTGGTTCCAGATACTCCAGGCTTACCCTACGCATACAAACCCTCTCCGATAACCGGGCAGTTACAAATAAATGCAATATGTTTTTTCTAAACCGCTGCAGTAATTAATACTCCAATAAACCGCTGTTTAGCCCTCTCATTAATTCTTTTTCACGTAAACAATCCCTGCCCTGAAGACTCGGCATCAGCAAACCCGGGTTGGCTTGAAGGTGCACGGTCAACGGGCGCCGGCAAAACTTCTGTCTGCAAGGTTCATCAGGCGTTTTTCATGTTTCACAATATTGATGAGATTGGCGCTGTTCAGGTCATCCACCACAAACAGCTTGCCTTGGGCAACATCGGCCAACTTCTCCAGAAAGCCGCGATTCGCTTCGACACCGATGCAAATAAGCTTTATTTTCTTCTTCGGAATCCGGGCGGCCGCCTCCAGGGCATCCTTCTCCGCGTCAAAACTCCAGAGCGGGTAATTGGGTAAGCCATCGGTAATTAGAACCAGGGTCGGATTATGAGGCCTGGAGGACAGGATTAAGTCGACGGCAGTTATGATTCCATCAGCCAAAGGTGTCATCCCGACAGGATGTATTCGATTAAGACCCCGAATCAAGTCCTGCTGATTCCGGGTAAACGGAACCACCACCTGGCTCCTCATCTCCTGAAAGGCTACTACCGCCACCTTCTCCTTACCGGTCAACAGCAGATGTTCAGCCAGGAAACAAGCCGCTTCCCATTTTTCACCTACCATGCTTCCACTGGCATCTATCAAAAGGCAAATATCAACCGGCACATAAGAGCGCTTGCGGTATATATACAGATCGTCCTTAGAGATCCGGAGACGCCTTTCCCTCTTCATCAGGCATTTTTTCTTGGCATGGATTACCGTCTCCGGCACTGCCAAATCACCGCTCCAGGTACCGGAAGTGAGCCGGATGGTCTTATTGCGGTTGGTATACTCCACAGGGGACATTTTCTGCTGGCTGGTGCCGGATTTCTGAACGCTGCCGGGGCGCCCCGGCGACTTCCTGATCTTGCGGCGCATCTCGGCTTCCAGCTCGCACTTATGATTGATGAGGTATTCCCGTACCTCTTTCCCTTCTTTGGTTAGAACAGGTCCAAACCAGGTGTCTTTCACCAATCCCAGTTCTTTCAGCTCTCGGGTGCGTTCCTCAAGTTCGGTTCCCTTGGGTTTGGGGGCGGTTCTTTTGAAAAGCTTGGTTGAAAAACTTTCTACGAAGTCCTCCAGGTCTTCAACACTGCCAAATTTTTCGGCCAGCTTCATTAACAGCTGATTCTGACTCTCCTTCATCAACTGGTAATTGGCACCCTTGAACCTCTTCCAGGGTATGGGGATGCTGCCGGCACCCTCTTGTTTCTCTTTTTGCTTGGCGATGACGTGCGAAATTTTCTTGACCTTGCCCAACTCCAGGCCGCTTTCGATCAAGGCTTCTTCAACCGCAACGGCAATAGGCAGTATGACCCCGTACTTATCGCTGCTCAGTTTCGCCAATACCTGCACGAAATTGCCGCCGCGCTGCCGTTCTTCAATGGGCTCGACCCTGCCGGAAATGAGATCCCATACCAGGCCCTTTCCTCCCCGGGTGGATACCTGCAGCTTCATGGCATAGTCCGTCATATGCTCCAGCTTCTCGTCCTCGGCCGCAGTAAGGCGGGGTATTTCAATGGTTATATAATCTTCGATGGCGGAGTATATCTTTCGAGCCACCACACACGGATCCGGGATACCGGGTCCGTGAAAAACATTCAGGTTAACCACCCTCTGCGGATCAATATAATCCAGGAGAACCTGTCCGGCATCACGGTTGGTAAGAACTTTCACGTGCCCCCTGACAACCGCGGCTACCTCGTGGTCCTTGAGACTCACCACACAACTGTCACCAAGTCTTACCCCCTGGCCCCTTTCGAAATACAGGCCCAGATAATTGCCGATGGATTTGGCGGTTTCGTATGCCTCCAATCTCTCTTCATGGCTTCTTCCGGTGGACAAAACTCTTCCCTCCACTTTAAAAGTGGCATAAAAATCCGGGATAATCCTACAGGGCCCGTTCCGACCAGTGTGCGAAAAAGCGACTCAAGGACAGCAACGGACGGCACCGTTTTTCTGCAATATTAACTATGCCGCATACACAAAGGGGTTAATATGCAAAATTTACCATAAATGGCGAATTTAGAATAGTACTATTATACACTATCATTCGCGGTTGTCGTGTAAAATCCTGCAAGACATTGATTTCATTGTAACCTGAGGTGCTGCTGCGAAGTCAATATTTTTGGTCGACCGCGTTTCTCACCAGCCAAAAACGGAAAGCAGTCCTGTAAAAAAGGACCGCCCGTTCCTGACGAGCGGGCGGTTAATTGAGCATGAATCCTGTAGAAAATGAGTCCTACCAATATTCTGTATTCAGGCAACTAAACCGATTACAGTAAAATATTGGTTCTTCGGAGCACCCCTAAGGTGTTTCTTCTCTTATCCACCCTATTATCCAATTGAGCTTAAATCATAAATAAATAATAAAGAAATAATAAAGCGAATCTTCCCCTTGCGACATACTTCACAAAACAGATATCGTCAATTATTGACCTGTTTTCAGGTTGTGCTATTACCACCTATATCTGAACGTCGGGGTTCCTGTCCTCCGTTTACCAGCCGCGGCTGCTGCCGCCTCCACCACCGGAACCTCCGCCGCCGCCAAAACCGCCACCGCCGAAGCCTCCGCCGCCTCTTCCGCGCAGAAGCATGCTGAAGAGCATACCGGTTATGAAGCCCCCGAGAAAGCGATGATCCAGCCACAGGAGAATGAAGGCTCCAATAACGATCAATACTACCGCCCACGGGGGCAGTGATTGCATATCATCACCCCGGGTACCGGTCTGGTGCCCGGTGGATGTCGGTTTACCTACCACTATCCCGTATTCCTTTTCTATCTCACCAATAACCGCCTGATAACCCTGGAGTATCCCGCGATCATAATCTCCTTGCCGGAAAGCCGGGATCATGTGCTCATCCTGAATGCGGCCGGTTTTTCCATCCGGCAGAGCTCCTTCCAGCCCGTATCCCACTTCGATGCGGGACTTCCTTTCCGCAGGCACTACCAGGATTAAAACCCCGTTGTTCTTCTCCTTGTCACCCAGTCCCCACTCCCGCAGGATTCCTAAAGATACATCCTCCAGGGGTTGGTATTCCAAGCTGTTCAGGGTTACGACCGCGACCTGAGCTCCGGTTTTTTCGGCCAGACGGCTGCTTACGTCAATAATATAGGACCTGGTTTCAGCTCTCAGCACCCGCGCCTGATCCAGAACGTAGAATTCCGGTGCCGGTTTTGGGATGGCTGCCAAGGCCGTCCCCACCGCTACCCATAATATGAAAAGGGCGAGTATGGCCGAGAACACGAGCCGCAATCGGCCTCTCAAGGCCGGTCCGGTAAGACCTGAAATTATCTTTATCATGCTGATACCTCATCAGTCGAACTCAACTTGAGGAACCTTTTGTGCTGATTCCTCGGCTTCAAAGTATTCACGCTCGGAGAAACCGAACAGCCGGGCCCAGATCACTGTGGGAAAGCTTTTAACCCGGGTATTCAAAACCTGTACCGCGTCGTTATAGTCCTTGCGCGCGACTGCAATACGGTTCTCGGTTCCTGCCAGCTCATCCTGCAGTTGCCGGAAGTTGGCATCGGCTTTAAGGTTGGGATAGTTTTCAACTACCACCAAGAGGCGCGACAGGGCGCTGTTCAATTCCGCGTTGGCCTCCGCCTTTTCAGCTACACTTCCCGAGCCCACCAGGCGGCTGCGGGCAGCGGCGATCTCGTTCATGATATCTTCCTCGTGCACCGCGTAGCCTTTTACCGTGGCCACCAGGTTGGGAATAAGATCCGCACGTCTCTGCAAATTGTTTTCGACCTGACTCCATTTGCTGTCCACCGTTTCGTTTAACGCTACCAGGCTATTGTAGCTGCTGCCCATCCATATTGACAGAATAATGATAATGGCCGCCGTAATTATAATCGACTTTTTCACGAAATCCCTCCTCATTGCCCGCCGGACTAGTATAATACAGTAAAGGCATGTTGTTCCTTTAATCATTTTATAATAGTTGTATTTCCCTGCCCACACAATTACGTAGGAGGCGCTGCCCGCGTGCTTAAAGAATTGGAACGCATTAAGCAAGGAATGCTTAACTCCGGTTACATCTGTGATGACAATGGTGCCACGGTGCTGTTCTTGGCCGAGGCTCTCTCCAAACCGGTTCTGGTGGAAGGTCCGGCCGGGGTCGGTAAAACCTCGATCGCTCAGGCGTTCGCGCGCATGAAAAACACCCCTCTGGTAAGGCTGCAGTGTTATGAAGGTATAGACGAAGCCAAGGCCATGTATGAATGGAACTACAAGAAACAGCTTCTTCATATCCAGGCGGTTGCGAATCAGTCTCTGGATGTCACCGAGGTTGAAAAACAAATTTTCTCGGAAGAGTTCCTCCTGACCAGGCCGCTTTTGGAGGCTATTACCAGCGAGGAGCAGGTCTGTCTGCTGATCGATGAGATAGACAAGGTGGATTTTGAGTTTGAAGCCATGCTTTTGGAGCTGTTGTCCGAATTTCAGGTAACCCTTCCCGAAATGGGAACCATCAAGGCCCGCCATACGCCATTTGTGTTTCTAACCTCCAATGCCACCCGTGAATTGTCGGAAGCCCTGAAACGGCGCTGCCTGTATCTTTACCTGGATTTCCCGTCACCGTCGGTTGAAGAGTCAATCCTTCTATTGAAGGTTCCCAATCTCAAACAAATTCTGGCCCGGCAGTTGACAGAGGCTCTGCGTGACATCAGGCAACTCGAGCTGAAGAAAAAGCCCAGTATAGCTGAAAGCATCGACTGGGCATCCGCCCTGGTGCTCATGGGGGTAACGGAACTTGATCGCGAGGTCATCGTGCAGACGCTCAATGTGCTGCTGAAGTATCAGGAGGATATCGATTTGGCCAAAGCCCGGGTCCCGGGACCGGCCCCCAAGGAATCAATGATGGTCCAATAGGAGCGGTGATATGAGCATTTTTTCGAAGATCCAAGCATTCGCCCAGGACCTGCGGGATAGCGGGATAACCGTAGGATCCAGTCAACTGGAAGACTGCTATCAGGCCTTGTCACTGGTCAGCTGGTCACATGAACCCGTGTTTTATTCCGCTTTGCTGACCACCCTCCTCAAGGAAGCAACCCTGCTGCCGCTCTTCGATGAGATATATACGAGACACTTTCACCCCTTTCCCGTCAACCCCGCGAAAAGGCTGGGAACACTGCAGCAACTGATGCCGGAACTGCCGGCCAACCGGAAAGGAGAAGGTGACGGCAGGGATGCCACCGGGGATTCAGGTCAATCGGGCAAACCGAAATCGCCGAAAAGCTCCTCCAAGGTTCCTGCCCGCCATTGGAGGGACCCGCTGGTCAAGGATTTTTATTCCCTGACTCCGCAAGACCTGAAACGGATGGAGAGCATAATCCCGCTGCTGGCCAAGCGGCTGGCATCCAAAACGGTAATTAAAAGACGCCGGGAGGAAAAGGGCGCCCTCGACCACCGTCGCACCATGCGTCAGAGCATGGCGACCGGGGGAGTTCCGGCCGAGCTCTTTGTAAAGAAACGGGTGCGCCAGAAGCCGGTGATCTTCGCGCTATGTGATGTCTCCCTCTCCTGTCTGCACTTCAGCGCCTTCTCCCTGGCTCTGGTCTACTCCCTGGAGAAATTTTTCCGTCAGGTCCGCTGCTTCGCTTTTGTGGAGGAGACTGAAGAGGTTACCGCCATCATGAGAAAAGAGCTGCCTTACAACCTGAGAACTCAGATACTTTATGACACCAAGGTTACCGGAGAATCAGGCCGCACCGATTACGGGCGTTCTCTGGCCACATTCTATGAACGTTATGGGCAGGATCTCTCGCCCAAGAGCTATGTGCTCATATTCGGCGATGCCCGTTCCAACTGGTTTCCCCCCCAACCTCTGGTCCTCAAACAGATTCAGGATCGGGTCAAACGGGTCTACTGGTTTAATCCGGAAGCAGTTTCTGAATGGAGCACCGGCGACAACAGTATGAACAGCTACCGCAAATACTGTGATAAGGTATTTTCAACTACCAATCTGGACGAGCTGGTAAAAGCCCTGACTGAGGTATAGCAGGGAATTTATCAAGGGTAATACTGAAGAGTTGCTGTAAACCGGACTTCAAAACCGGTGTGTGCTCCAGATCCTCAGGCTGGACCGAGAGAAGACACGAATGGCTTAGGATTTTATGCCGTTTCATCGATTAATCCGCAGGATGAATTAAACTCTTCTCTCCCGGTAAATCTAACCCTAGTCCAACTTAGCTCAAAGGAGGTACCGATGACTGTTTCCAGCCAGATTAAAGAGGCCCTGTCGAATCTAAAGAGCGCTCAGGCCAGCCTGGAGTCGTTTGCCCTGCAAACTCAGAACCAGCAGGCCAAACAGCTTTTTACCACCGCCGCCCAGCAGACCATGAACATCATCAAAAGCCTGGAACCCAGAATCCGGGAAATCGAGAGTCAAGAACCCCAATACAAGGGATTTTAAGCATGTCCCTCCCCAGCATCCCCATGGAGCGTTTCAGGTTAGGGTCATGGGATGGGGACCGGCTTTTCATAACCTACTGTTCGCTCTCCAGCCTTTCCGGACTACCTGCCAAAGGGGCTTCTTTTTCCCGGGTCTCGTATGGAGCACCCTCCGGTAGTCCTTTTTTTGTGCAAGCAATGATGACCAACCACTGTTTCTCCGTAAAATTTGGAGGAATATTAGCGGTCTCTGATAAGCACAATAGTCTTGAAAGAAATCACCTGGCAGGGTGAAAAGAATGACCGTGGCCTCGCAGGTTAAACAGACGGTTGCCAGCCTCAAGGGAGTCCGGGCAACCCTGGAAACCATGGCGTCTATAGAAAAGACTCCGGCTACCCGGGACCTTCTCCGCTCCAACGCTGACAAACTTGGCCTTATCATCAAGCGAATGGAGCAGCGTGTTGGTGAGCTGGAACGCCAGGAACCCCAGTACTCGGGTCTCTAAGTTAATAAGGTGATGCATCTATGCCGGAATGGTTGACAATAACGGTTCGGGCGGCCGGGATTTTTGCCCTGGTGCTGCTGTCAACCCGCCTCCTGGGCAAACGACCTGTAACCCGCCTGACCCTTTTCGATCTTACGTCCGTTATTGTAATCGGCTTCATTGCCGGAGCGCTGTCCCTTGACCTTACACCGAATCTGGCAAACGGTCTCATTTCCCTGGGGATCTGGATCCTTTTCCCGGCTTTACTCTACGCACTGTCCCTTAAGTTCAAAGCAGTTCGGGATCTATACCAGGGAAAAGAAACCGTAATAGTCAATCACGGCCGAGTTTTGGATGATAAGCTGGCGGAAGCCGGCTTGACTCCCGAGGACTTCCTGGGACTGCTCCGCGAAAAGAACGTGTTCAACTTCGCCGATGTGGAGTTTGCCGTACTCGAACCGACCGGCAAGTTAAGCGTTTTGCCCAAGAAAGAACACCAGAGCTTAACTCCCAAAACCATGGGGATCAAGGTTGCCGAGGAAAGCGTGCCCCAAACAGTGATCCTGGACGGCAACATAATGGACGAAGCTCTCACCGCTATGGGCTTAAACCGCAACTGGCTGTTGACCGAGTTGGATAAAGCCGGAGTGGCGGTAGAAAACGTCTTTATTGCCCAGGTGGATTCAACCGGGCAGCTTTACCTGGACCTTTTCGATGACTCATTGTCCACCCCGCAGCCTGCTATCAGGGAAATGACCCTGGCTACCCTTAGGAAATGTCAAGCCGACTGCGAACTGTTCGCCCTGGGAACCAGGGAACCGACAGCCAAAACCATGTACCGGGAAACAGCTGCCGGTCTGAACGATATCATTGGAGAGCTGGAGCCGCTCTTGGGAAGGTAAATGACCGGCGAAAAGCAGGAACAGCAAAAGGAGGGTCCTAGAGTGTCCGAAAAAGCCAAGAAAAAGTTGTCCCCTACGCAGCAGGAATACCAGGATTTTGCCCAGGCCCGGGAGCCCAAACGCCCAGTGTTGTTAAACTGTATTAAAGCCTTTTTCGTCGGCGGAGGCATATGCCTCCTGGGGCAGTTCGTTCAGGACTTTTTTATCTGGAACTTTGATTTTACGGAAAAAACTGCGGGCAATCCTACCGTGGCGATAATGATCCTCCTGTCTGTTATCCTGACCAGCATCGGCGTCTATGATCATATCGGACAATGGGCCGGTGCGGGAACTGCGGTTCCGGTAACCGGTTTTGCCAATTCCATCGCATCCGCCGCCATTGAACACCGCACCGAAGGGTTCGTTCTGGGAGTGGGGAGCAACATGTTTAAGCTGGCGGGTTCAGTTATAGTTTTCGGTGTTTTTGCCGCCTTTGTCGTGGCCCTGATCAAAACGACTCTTTCCCTGCTAGGAGGGAGTTAAGTTGCTGCAGGGACACCAAACCTGGGTCTTTACAAATCGCCCGGTAATTGTGTCCACCGGAACTGTGGCCGGACCTTTGGAGGCCCAAGGACCTCTGGCGCGGGACTTTGACCTCTTGCACGGAGACCTGTGGCTGGGCCAGGACAGCTATGAAAAAGCGGAGAGAAAGATGCTGGAGGAGGCATGTGAGCAGGTTACCTCAAAGGCGGGCATTCAGAAGGAGGATGTTCAGTTTTTTCTATGCGGTGACCTTATCAACCAGATAACCCCCAGCAGCTTTGCCGCCCGTACCCTCAAGATTCCTTACCTGGGCGTTTTCGGGGCCTGCGCAACCAGCATGGAATCACTCGCTCTGGGCTCCCTCATTGTTAACAGCGGAGCCGCCCAGCGGGTGATATGCGCTGCTGTCAGCCACAACGCCACCGTGGAAAAGCAGTTTCGCTACCCAACCGAATACGGGGGGCAAAAACCGCCTACGGCGCAATGGACAGTCACCGGTGCCGGCGCAGCTTTGGTGTGCAGCCAGGGTCAGGGTCCCCGGACCACCGCCGCGACTATCGGCCGGATTGTAGACATGGGAATCGCCGACCCCTTTAACATGGGCAGTGCCATGGCACCGGCAGCAGTAGACACCATAACCGCACACCTGCGGGATATGAATATCGAGGCTGATTACTATGACCTCATCGCTACCGGGGATCTGGGCAGAATCGGGCATGGAATTGCCAGGGACCTTCTGAAAAAACACGGGATAAGAATACCGGATGATCGTTTCACCGACTGCGGGATCCTGATCTACAGCGAAGAACAGCCGGTAATCGCCGGGGGAAGCGGTTGCGGATGCTCGGCCATAGTGACCTACGGCCATCTCATCAACCGCATGAAGAAGGGCGACCTCAAGCGGATATTGGTCGTCGCCACCGGTGCGCTGCTGTCTCCGCTGTCCTACCAGCAGAAGGATTCGATTCCGTGTATTGCTCATGCAGTCGCCATTGAAACCGACCTTTAGGGGTGATGGCTTTGGAGATATATTTCTGGGCATTCGTGGTTGGCGGTTTGATTTGCGTCATTGGTCAGGTATTGATGGATGTGGCCCGGCTTACCCCGTCTCATGTAATGAGCGTCCTGGTGGTTTCCGGAGCCGTCCTCGGAGGTCTGGGCCTCTACCAACCGCTGGTTGATTTCGCAGGTGCCGGAGCCACAGTTCCTATAACCAGTTTTGGCAACTCCCTTTTGCAGGGAGCCCTGGTGGAAGCCGAACGCACCGGATTGGTTGGCATACTCACCGGGATATTTGAGGTAACCAGCGCCGGTGTCTCCTCGGCCATCATTTTTGGTTTTATGGCTTCCCTTTTGTTTAAATCGAAGGGCTGAAGAGGTTGTTAATGAAGAAGATTACTTTATTGATAGCAGTAATATTGACAATAATGGTGGCCAACGGCTGCGGACAATCGTCTCCTCCAATAAAGCCCCGCCCCGCGCATATGCCGCAACCCGGTCAGCAGATAACCATTGATCTCCGGCGGGCTGAAGAAGTCAAAAACCTGATCGGAGAAGTCAAGGAGGTGGAAGATAGCAGCGCGGTAGTAGTTGATCAAGATATAGCCGCAGCCATCAAAGTCAGCGGCTTCAATCGGCTGCGGCTTGAATCGATCCGAAACCAGGCAAGAGATAGGATTAAACAGGCCCAGCCCGGATTCCATGTGTATCTGACCAGTGACAAAAAACTGTTCAAGCAGCTCCAACAACTGGAGAAGGACATTCAGGAATCGAACCTGTCACCAACGGAAGCCAGGGCCAAGGTAAACAAGGTTATAAGCGATATGTAACAAGGGGTTAATCCCCTCTCCTTATGTGTTCAGTTTCAAATGACTGATCCGTCCGGTAACCAACTGCAACCCTTTGTAAAAGGCCGGCCGTCACGGTCAGTTTTTCTGTAATGCTTAAGACCTCTGGAATTCCCAGACCAGTTCCGGACGCTGCTTGAAGAACTGCACCAGCCGGGCGAGTTCTTTCAGGGTTTGCGTATTCAGGGTGTGTTCGATCATCTCGGTTTGCTCCAGCAGCCCTTCTGTAACCCCCAGAAGCCTCAAGAAGTCCTCCACCACCTGGTGGCGGTACAGCAGGTCTTTTCCCAGTTCTTTCCCTCTCGGGGTGAGTATTATATATCCGTATTTTTCATAAGCGACCATCCCCTGCTCGGCAAGTTTCTGGATCATCCTGCTGACCGACGGCGGCTGAACATTGAGAGCGGAAGCCAGTTCGTTCACTCTGGTAAATCCATGATTCCCGGATAGCCGATACACCATCTCCAGGTAGTCTTCCATGGATGCAGTCAGGTCGTCATCATCTCGCTTCATCAGTTCACGGAAGGTAAAAAACTCCTCGGCCTCTTTCATCGAACTCACCCGCCTTCAGCAGTTTATAAAAGTATATGCCGGTAAAACTCAAAAGTACTGCCGTCTCCTGTTTCGGCATCCGAGCACACCGGTCCCGCCTCACTTTGTTTGCTCTCCGCTTTGTCGGGCTCCATAAAAAAAATGCCGCCCGGAGCCAAACAGCACCGGCCGGCCATAAAGCTTATATATTAAACCCGGGAGTATTTAATTTCACTCAGTTTTTTCTTCTTTCTGCTTCTTCATTTTGGCGATTTCCTCTTCACGGAGTTGCCTGCGCAGGGCCTTACCTACGGCTGTGCGTGGGAGTTCATCCCTGAATTCTATATACCGCGGAACCTTGTAAGCGGCCAAATGCTGGCGACAGAATTCCCGCAGCTCCTCTTCGGTAGCGGTCTGTCCTTCCACCAATTGGACAAAGGATTTGACCGTCTCCCCGCGGTATTCGTCGGGTATACCCACGGTTATAACATCCTTGACCTTGGGATGCTTGAACAGGACTTCATCTATATCACGCGGATAGATGTTGAAGCCGCCGGCGATTATCATATCCTTGGTGCGGTCCACGATGAACACATAACCATCCTCGTCCTGGTAGGCCACATCCCCCGTTCTGAGCCAACCATCGACCAGAGCGTATTTGGTTTCCTCCGGGTTGTTCCAGTATTCCTTCATAACCGTCGGACCCTTAATCCAGATCTCGCCCCGTTCACCCTGCTTCACGTCCTCCAGGGTATCCGGATCGACTATGCGGATATCGTTGTCGGGATAAGGAACCCCGATACTGAGAGGCTTCTTGACACCCATAACCGGGTTGGAGATGCCGAGGGAAGTAGTTTCACTCATCCCCCATCCTTCACTGAAGTAGACATTAAGGTCTTTAGCCTTTTCAATGAGCTCCAGAGGAGCAGGGGCGGCTCCGTTATTGACAAAACCGAACTTCTTTCCTAAATCCATGGCCTGGGCCCGGGGATGATTCAGGAATGCGGTCAGCATGGTAGGAACCGCAGGCCAGAAGGTAATTTCGGGAACAGCTTCAATAGTAGATATTACTTCCTCTATCTCAAACCGGGGAAGCAGTACCATGGTAGCAGCTGCATGCAGCCCGTACATCAGGCAGCAGATCTCACCATAAACATGGAACAGCGGCAGAACCGTAAAAACTCGGCGTCTCTCGATCTGGACAGAATCGAGTATAGAGGCTCCTGCCATCACCACCTGGAAGGTAGCCGCCACCAGGTTCCCTTGCGTTAGGGTTGCTCCCTTGGGAACCCCGGTAGTTCCTCCGGTGAACTGGATCAAGGCCGGATCATCCTTTTTAAGATCGGGACGGGGCGGTATCTTGTTGGTGCAATTGTTGAGAAACTCGGAGAAATGGTGCCAATCATCGGGCAGACCAAGGCTCTCTTTAGTGCTGACCTCGACGCCGTTGATGAAATCGGTAACCTTGGTGACCAGTACTATCTTTATGCTGGGACATTCCTGCTGCAGCTTCTGCACCATGGGGATCAAGGCGTCAAAGGTGACGATGGCTTTCGGCTCGGTTATATCAATACAGTGCTTAAGTTCTCCGTAAGTGTACTGGGGATTCAGATTGACAACGATGGCACCTGTATTGAGCGCCGAACAAAACGTCAAGACGAATTGAGGGCAGTTCGGCAGCAGTATACCGATCCGGTCGCCCTTTTCCAAACCTAATTCCATAAGGCCGTTCGCGAAGCGAACCACCATCAGGTACATTTCCCAGAAGGTAATCTCCGTTCCGTAAAAATACGTGCAAGCCTTATCCGGATGAATATTGGCGGTATCTCTCAATATCTGATATGCGGGAATGTTTGGGTAGTTTATCGTCCATGGGAATTTGTAATCCAAGTGGCGCAGCCAGGGCCTTTTCTCCAACAGACTTAACATTGACAAACCTCCATTCAATTTATTGATTGTCTTCCCCCCTGCATCAGCAGGGCGTCATGACGGCATTCCCCATACCTGGAGGAAAGGTTCCCGGTTCATCTGCAACAGCTGTGGCTGCCGTATCCCCGAAGGCTCTGCCTGAACCCTATCTTTTATAAACCTGTGCCTGTACCCCCAGGCCAGAGAGCACATTGCAACAATCCCTATGCGGTGCGGCTTTCCCCTCCTTTCGTAATGAGCCGCTGCACCGTCAATTTCTCCAATTATTTCCTGGTCGTTGTAATATGCTGACTTGGCGAACAGTTGGTTCGATTTGGCTTATTTTGTTTATTCGATTTATTTAATCAATTTGCAAAATTCATGCCATACTGTCTGCTCCAACTGCTGCCGCCCCGGGCTTGTATCAAAAGGTGCTGTCCTTCGGGATTGTGCGGTACGCAAACGCCAACCCCTGACAAGGCGGCAGAGCAGCTGCTGTCGCATACTGGCACGATTATGACACACTTTGTTTACCGGTTAACCTTACCGTGGAATTCCGGGCATGACGGTATAGCCGGGATGATCGTTCGATGTGAAGTATGCTGCGCAACCAAAAAGCCACAGATTGTTCCTATGGCTTTTTGGTCAGTGGACAGGTTGTATGATGCAAAGTCGACAGTATTCAAGAGGTAAGACCCGGAAGATCCAGAGCGCCCGCAAAATGAGCTTATGGCAACGGGCTTATCAATAAATATATACTCTGGAACTAATTTTCGCAATATTTAATTAATTTAATTTGTAGGTATTTTTATCTGCCACCCGATCCTCATGCCCGTGATCTCCGCAAGCCGGGCATTTGGGATCCCGTTTGACGGGCACCTCATCAAAGGTTCCGCTCAGGCCGTCAAAAACTAAAAGCCGTCCGGCCATTACCTGCCCTACCCCGGATAAATACTTGATCGCCTCTATTGCCTGCAGGACGCCGATTACGCCGGGTACCGGACCCAATACTCCCAACCGGGCGCAGTCGCAGGTAAAGATACTTCCCGGGGAAAGGCAGCGCAAGCAGGGACCGACAAAAGGAATAATGGTAGTGAGCTGACCAAAAAACGTGATGACTCCGCCGTGGACCATGGGTCTCCGATGGTTTAAACAGATTTGATTGAGCCTAAGCCGGTCCGGCAAGTTATCCAGGCAATCCAAAACAATGTCAAACTGTCTCAGAATGTCCGGTGTTAAGCTCTCTTCCAAACTCTGGCGGAAAGTCAAGATCTTGATTTCCGGGTTAAAACGGGACAGCCGTTCCTGGGCCAGTTTTACTTTGGAACAATCCGTGTCATCCGGCCGAAACAAAACCTGGCGGTTTAAATTGCTGGGGCTTACCACGTCCTTATCCATCAAACCGATAGTCCCGACTCCGGCTGCAGCAAGATACTGGGCTGCCGGATTTCCCAGTCCTCCCAGACCTACAATCAACACCCTGCCTTTGGCCAATGCCTTTTGACCGGCCTCACCAAATCCATTAATAACCACCTGACGGCTGTATCGGGAAGAAAATTCCATGGGCCCCTCCTTGACCTTGTTACAGCATTGCAAACGTGGATCAAGTTTTAGTGTGCCCACCCGCCGGGAGTTTTTAACCGCATAATAAGCCCTTGGCTATTGGCGGAATTGACAAACTTTTTATTTAACTTTCCAGTATCAAGATACCTAATTGTTAATAAAATACCGCCATTGCCGGAGATATACAGCAATAGTATAATTAACGGTAATCATTGACTGTGTTTTTGTGAGGAGTAGTTTAACCGGTATTGCGTCTCGTTGCTTAAGGTTACTGCTCTCGGAAGATGATGACAGGGAGGAGGTGTGGGCCTTACCGGGAAACCAAAAGGGTACAACCATAAACTATTGAAGGAGGGAATGATATGACGGTTGCTGGAGTGAAAAACATTTGTGTCGTTGGTGCCGGCAATATGGGCCACCAGATAGCATTGGCCGCCGCTATCGCCGGGTACAAGGTCAAAGCTACTGATGTCAGCCAGGAAATCCTGCAGAAGGCCGAACAATTTGTGGAAAAATACCTGCCCGACAGGGTTGCCAAAGGAAAGATGACCGAGGAAGTAGCACAGGCGGCTCGGAGTAATATTTCATTTACCATGAGCCTGGAAGAGGCCGCGAAAGATGCCGACCTGGTTATTGAAGCCATAATTGAGAAACTGGATGTTAAACATACGCTTTTCCGTCAATTGGACGAGATCTGCCCGCCACACACCATTTTGGCTACCAACAGCTCGTTTATCGTAAGCTCCAAAATAGCTCCCGTTACCAAACGCCCCGACAAGGTCTGCAACATGCACTTCTTCAACCCGGCACTGGTCATGAAACTGGTTGAGGTGGTCAAAGGGCCCCATGTGTCCGACGAGACCGCCAACACCGTGATGGAAGTCAGCAAGAGCATGGGCAAGATTCCGGTTCTGCTTAAAAAGGAAATATACGGATTCCTGGTGAACCGGATTCTGGCTGCCATTAATAAAGAAGCATTTTACCTCTATGATATGGGGGTTGCATCTTACGAGGACATTGATACCGCAGTGGTCTACGGTCTGGGCCATCCCATGGGTCCCTTCAGGTTAATGGATTTGACCGGCATTGACCTTGCTTACTACATCAATACCGAGCGTTACCAGGAAACTGGTGATCCGGAAAACAAACCCTCACCCATCATCGTCGAAAAATTTGTTAAAGGAGAATGGGGACAGAAAACCGGTAAAGGATTTTACGATTACAGTAAGAAATAATAGTATAAGAGCACTCAATACTTAGCGTGGGGGGTAGAATAATGGAATTCACCAAGTTGATAGTGGAAAAGAAGGACGGCTATGTGGTAGCGGCCATCAACCATCCACCGGCCAATGCCATGGCCCAGGGCGTTCTCAAGGACCTGAATGCCCTGTTGGACCAGTGCCTGGAGGATGATGAGGTTCGAGCCATCGTAATCACCGGATCCGGAGAAAAGCTGTTCTCGGCCGGGGCTGATATCACCGAGTTTGCCCATTATCAGGCCGGAGGTAAACCGGAAATCAGCGGGGTAGATGTCTATTTCAAGATTGAGCGTTATCCCAAACCGATAATCGCTGCTATCCAGGGCGGCGCTTTCGGCGGCGGTCTGGAACTGGCTCTGGCCTGCCATATCCGTTATATGGCGGACACGGCCATGGTAGGACTGCCGGAGGTCAAGCTCGGTATACTGCCCGGATGGGGCGGAACCCAGCGTCTGCCGCGCGTAGCCGGGAAAGATAAGGCATTGGAAATGATGCTGACAGGAGACTATATCGGAGCGGAAGAAGCGCTCAAATACAGGATTGTAACCAGGGTATTCCCCAAGGACCAGGTGCTGGCCGAAGCTGAGAAAATGGCAGCCCGCCTGGCCAAGGGCGCACCAATCGCCATGAAAGCTATACTTAGAGCGGCTACCGAAGGTCTGGAGACCACTTTGGAGGAAGGAATCAAGATTGAACAGGAAGGCTCCGCGGCCTGCTTCGCCAGCGAGGATGCCAAGGAGGGAGCCAGGGCCTTCCTGGAGAAGAGACCGGCCCAGTTTAAAGGGAAATAATCCGGCGTTCCTTGCTTCAATTGGATTGAGGCTTTTCGCAAGAAAGAAACCGCCCCTGAAAAAACGGGGGCGGTTTTTTAGTCCCGCTTTGCCAACCGGATGAAAATTACGACAGAACCCGGGCTTGATATCTTTTTTCACGACCTGTCGCGGCATTTTTCCTCCCGCCACAGCAAATTCTGCCACCCTTCCTCCCTGCAGCCAGGTATTTATAAGACTATTTGGTCGTTCATGCAGGAATTTGATGGGTATTGGCGAAACTCAAAACTATAATTGCAAGATTTCGCCTACTCGCACTTAGGAGGTTGTACATATGATGGAACCATCCAACGGTGGTCAGGTGGTTGTGGTCACTTCGGGCAAGGGAGGTGTTGGCAAAACCACTACCGTAACCAACGTCAGTATGGGACTCGCGAAACTGGGTTGCAAGGTCGTAGCCATGGATCTCGATATTGGCCTGAAAAAGCTTGATTTGATAATGGGCCTTGAAAACCGCGTTATTTACGACATAGTTCAGGTCATAGAAGGCGAGTGCACCCTGAGACAGGCGTTGGTTAAGGACCGTCGTTTCCCTAATCTTTTCATGCTTCCGGCAGCCCAAACCAGGAACAAAGACGATATAACCGAGGAACAGATTAAGAACCTGTGCGCAGAAATGAAAAAGGAATTCGACTTTATTCTCATTGACTGCCCGGCAGGAATTGAGAGGGGATTCCGCAATTCCATTGCCGCCGCCGATTGGGCGGTGGTGGTTACTAACCCGGAAGTATCTGCAGTTCGGGATGCAGACCGTATTATCGGTATGCTGGAATCTGCCCAGTTTAAGGACATAAAGCTGGTAATCAACCGCATCAGACCGGAGATGGTTCGAGGCGGTGACATGTTGAGCATTGATGACCTTTTGAATCATCTGTGCATTGATTTAATCGGCATTGTACCCGAAGATGACGGGGTTGTAATATCAACCAACACCGGAGAACCCATTATACTAAACCCGCGTTCCATGGCTGGACGTGCCTTCTTTAATATTGCTCGTCGTTTTAATAATGAAGAAGTCCCATTTCTGGACCTGAATAATACCGGTTCACTCTGGGACCGTATCCGCGTGTTTTTCAGCAGACAGGTTGGCTAGAGGGAGGATGTGATTAACCTTGTTCGATTTTGTTCGTAAAAAAGGGAGTGCTACCAGCCGTAGCAAAGCGAATGACCGACTGCAAACGGTCCTAGCACATGACAGAATTGGAACCTCTAGCGGTGTAATGGAACAGATGAAAAAGGAAGTCATTCAGGTCATTCGTAAACACGTAGATACTGAAGAGCCCCAGGTCAGTCTGATTTCGAGGGGCAGGCAGTCGGTATTGGACATCAATATACCTTTAAAAGGCAGGTAATTTAGAATTGGCAGTGGTTGATATCAAAGGGCAAAACAATGGATTGGTATTTGTTTTTCGCCCTGGCACCGTTGACGAGTATATCTCTGAACTCAAGAAACGTTTCGAGGCCAACCCCTCGTTGTTCCGTGGATTTTCCGTTACTTTCCGCGGAGAAGCCCTGAAGGACCTGACTTCCGAAGAACTGGCGGCTCTGCAGAGATTATGCCTCGATTATGGCTTGACCCTGGCGTTGCCTCCAACATCCAAGGCTACCCGCGAGCGGGAGACGGAAGGCACTGATATCATAGTCAAGAAAACCCTGCGCAGCGGGCAGAAAATAATCCACGACGGCTCCGTCGTCATTCTGGGGGATGTTCATGAGAGCGCCGAGGTTATTGCTTCCAAGGACATTATTGTGCTGGGACGTCTGGAAGGGGTGGTACATGCCGGCTGTTTTGGCGACCAGTCCAGCATTGTCCTGGCTCTGAGGCTAATGCCCCGCCAGGTACGGATTGCCGATAAGATTTCGCGTCCGCCCAGTGACAGTCCACCCAATGACAACCCGGAAATTGCCTATGTTGAAGATGACAACATTTATGTCCGGGAATACAGAGTCCCCTTCACCAGCAGGAAAAGAGCCTCGAAGTGAGGCTCTATAACAACTGCAACATCCTTTTTATCCGCCGGGAGCGATCTCTTCATGCATTTTCCTTTCAATTATTTCCAGGCCTTTTCATTAATCGATTATCGTGGATGACATTGTCGCAATTCAACCGGCTGCAGCAGCAGGAAAAGCTTTTCGATTTGGCAAATAAGTGGGATAAGAGAATGAACCGGGGGCCATGTTTGCAGTGGCCCGGGCAAACACGAGAGAGGTGTATCGTTTTGGAAACAAGGATAAGCGACCTTTTGGGATTGATTTTCCGGTTCCCGGCTCCCTGGATTTTGACCGGAGCGGGTATCTCAACGGAGAGCGGCATCCCCGATTTCCGCAGCCCAGGTACGGGCCTGTGGGAAAAGATGGACCCCATGGAGTTTGCCTCGGTTGAAGGACTAAGGCGCAATCCCCGTGCATTTTTCACTCATGGGCGGGAGACCATCGACACCATCTTAAACGCCAAACCCAACACCGGACATATCGTGCTGGGACATTTGCAGCAGGCGAGGCTTATCGGCCCTATCGTTACCCAGAATGTTGATGATCTGCACCGCAGGGGAGGAGCAATTCACTATTACGAGGTACACGGACATTTCCGAACCGCCTCCTGCATGAGCTGCCGCAATCAGGTTCCCATCAGCGAGGTGGTAAATCAGGTGGACAGGGATCAGATACCACCGGTTTGCGGTTACTGCGGCGGGATCCTGAAGCCTGATGTAATCCTCTTCGGCGATATGATGCCCGCCGACTACCAGGAGGCATCACTGTTGGCCAGCAGATATCAATATATACCAAAATTGATGATCGTAATCGGCTCCAGCCTGACAGTTTCCCCGGTAAACTATTTGCCTCTGGAGTTCAACCGGATTGCCATCATCAACAATACCCCGACCCCCATGGATTACAAGGCCGATCTGGTCTTGCGCCAGCAGATTGGGCAAGTGATGGGCGCCCTCTGGGATGAGATCCTGGCTCTAAACGACGGGAAGGCACCGGAACCGCTGCCCTATGGTTTTAACTTCGGTCATCTCATTGCTTACCTTGACAATGAGATGCGTTTTTTGGCCGGTCAGAAAACGCGCACGACCGCTTCCAAGGAGAGCCTCGCCCGCCATGCCGGTTATATTAAAGCCGATCTGGAGGCGGCGCAGAGTATTATCCAAGCCTTCCCCGCCGACGACAGACAACCTCTGGAGAAAGCCATGCTGCAATTCTACCTGGCGGAGATCGAAAGAATGAAGAAGGAGTTTGCATCCTGGTGCTCCGAAACCGGTATCGAACCCAATGCGGAACAGTCCCGGTTCAGTAAACTCCTGCAGGATAACTTCAAGGACAACGTGAATGCATTCCTTACCTATACCGATGAGACTGAACCCCTGCCTGATTTGGTTGAGCATTTCGCCGCCTGCGCCGCGGGCTGTTTCGGTTTCTGGTCCTTCAGCAACCGCATTATGGGTCAACCCCTCCCACCGCAAGAGGAGTGGGAAAACTTTAAGAAGAGGGCCAATGATCACCGGGTCGAGCAGGACCTGGACCAGATCCTTAAACTCTTTTCACTGTGATTATCCGTTAGAGGGATGTCAACCTCTCAATATCGATTCTGATACAGTGCAGGCCCGGTCAAGGCCAGGTCTGCACTGTATTTTGTTTGCCGCATTCCCGCCTCATTTATCTTTCCAGCCATTGCTGCACAACCAAATCAACGCCGAGGAATAATTTAGGATCAACCGGACAATACTTGAGGCAGGGTCTGCAATGAAGGTCACCCGGGTCGGCGGGCGCGGACTGCAAAAATATATTAATGAAAGGAGACGGTAATGTCGCGTATAAGATCATCCGATAACAACAACGGACAGCGCAATCGTTCCGATACCTACACCGTAATAATCCCTATCGCCAGCAGGAGAAAGCCCAAGCCATCTGAAGGCATTCACGATGTAGAGTTGGCAAGAGCTGTTGACACTCAGTTCAACATCATATTGCCCGATCTTCCTCCCGTAAATAGTCCAGAACATAGCGATATATAATCGGCAACTCTTCCAAGCAGGAGATCTTGGCCGGCCGCATCCTCCCCATGGCGTAATTCCTCGAAAATCTTTTCAGTCCAGGTTCCCTCGGCATACAGCGCCAGGCCGGGAGACTTTCCCCGGGTAAAACCCCCTCCTCACTGATTAAGTGCCGGCTCCCGGCATCTCAGGGAACATCCGAATAATTCAAGAGAAACGGTCCCGGCGTTGGGGACGGTTGGCGGCGTTCTTGCATGTGCATCGGACGCAGGCGGCTGCTCAACGGCTTATGACCATTTCAAAAGAAGCTCCGAAATCAATGAATTCGCACAATTGGCCGCTGGAGCGGCCTCCTATGACCATTTCCTCAGAAGCTCCGAGAACTTTTCCAGGTTTTCCTGCACGCTCCGGTCCTTCACCAGGTCGTCACCGAGGCAGTTCGCCAGGTAATTGCTTAGGACCAAAACCCCCACCCGGGAAATCGCCGCTTTTACGGCAGTAAGCTGCACCATGATTTCCATGCAATCGCGCTCTTCATCCACCATCCGGGATATCCCCCGCACCTGTCCTTCGATTCTCCTTAAGCGCGCTTTTATATCTTGTCTGCATTCCTTATCGCTGCCATTACCCTTCATAATATCCCCCTATACCTTTACCGGGTATCATAACGCCCTTACTACTAGATCATTGTAGCGGCGAGTGTTGGAGGAGTCAATTTCTGCTACCGTACGGAGCTTAACACCCATAGGGGTATTTATAAAATAGTGGGCAGCTCTGTCAACAGCTATCCTTATCCAAGATATGTCCGCATACTCAATCTCACCATATTGAAACCGGTCTGTCCGCCGCTGCTGGTCCTAACGTTCCCATCTGTAAACCGACTTTTTGCAGGAGAATTCTCTCAGCATATTCCTATAGCTAATGAAATCCGCCTCACTGAAATAATTGGAACATTATGCTATTTAAACCATATTCTGTATTGGGGGAAGACCGCAGCACTGATGCAATGAGAGGGGGGGATTGATTTGTCGTTTATCGCCGGCAGAAGGTTCATTTGTCCATTCTGCGGCAGGGTGTTTGGAATCGATGACTTTCGCGTCCTCGGGTTTCCTTTTGACTTTCCTTTCGGCCTGTTCAACCCATTCATATTCGGATTCTGTCCCTGTCGCAGGAGAAGAATATTCTGTAACAACTTTTTCTAAAGCCTTCCATTAGATAAATTGTCCCGGAAACCAGACAACCCGGATCATAATTTGGCCGTTACCCCGGTTTTCCCCTCTCAAACACCGGGCTTGACGGTAATTGGCAAATGATCCGGGATGTTTTCTTTTTGCGGTAAATGGAAGAAAGGGACAACGATTAAGCTCGGCGGTAAACACGCAGAAATGCCCGACCCGGACTAATGGTTGGGACTTCTCAAGAGCACAATATAATTATATGCTATTGTCATAGACTCCGCCGCTCCGGTTGGAATGTCCAGAATACGAAAATGGAGGCGTTAGAAACAATGATCGCAAACATTGCTACTCTGAAAGCGAAACCAGGAAAAGAAGCTGAACTTGCCGAGATTCTAAAATCGTTCGTAGCGAAAACAGCGGATGAAGAAGGTACCCTTGTCTACACCCTGTTGCAATCCAAGAAGGACCCTACCGAGTTTATTTTTTATGAGGTATACAAGGACCAGGCGGCGATGGAACTGCATGCCTCAACCCCTCATTTCAAGGAGATCATGATGAGCAGGATAGTTCCTTACCTTGATGGGAAACCCAAGATGACCTTCTGTGACGTTCTCGCCGAAAAAGGCTGATCCTGTTACGGATTCCCGAATAACCTGCAGTACTTTCACCGGGCAATACAATCTTAAAACACATTAAAATCAAGGAGCTGTTATACACCGTGAACGTATTTGATCTTTTGAGCCTCAAGGGAAAAACTGCAATAGTCACTGGTGGTTCTATCGGTCTGGGTGCACAGATGTGCAGTGCTTTGGCCGAGGCCGGGGCCAACGTGGTAGTGGCTGCCCGTAAGGTGGAGCGTTGCGCGGCATTATGCGAGGAACTGGAAAAACTGGGGGTTCGGGCTGTACCGGCTGCCTGTGATGTCAGCAAAGACGAAGACCGCCAAAACCTGATTGACCTCACGGTCAAGGAATTTGGCAAGATCGATATTTTAGTAAACAATGCCGGGATTACTTGGGCGGCCGACTCCCTTAACTACCCCATGGACAAGTGGGAAAGGGTTTTCAATGTTAACGTAACCGGGCTGTTCGATCTTTCAGCCAGAGCCGCCCGCGTTATGAAGGAGCATGGCGGGGGCAAGATCATCAACATTGCCTCAATTGCGGCCTTTGTGGGAGCCGAACCGGAAATCCAGGATACCGTAGCCTATCAGGCCAGCAAGGGCGCGGTAGTCATACTTACCAAAGACTTGGCGATGAAATGGGCGCGCTATGGCATCTATGTTAATGCTATAGCTCCCGGTTATTTCCCCACTCACATGAGCAGCGGATTGCTGGAAATGACAAAGGACAGGGTTTTACCCCGGATACCGCTGCGCCGTTTCGGGGGCGAGCATGACATGAAAGGCCTCGTCCTTCTGCTGGCATCCGCGGCATCCGATTTTATCACCGGACAGACTTTTGTGATCGACGGCGGCATGACCTGCGGCTAATGCTAACCCGGGTAATCGGGATGGGTGGTATGGCTGGACCGTAAACGGAGAGATTACCGCATTTCCGGTATGCCTGGACCCAGTCTTACAGTAATCGTTGTTGCTGAACCACTTTCGTCATTAAAACCGGTATCCCGTACCGCGGCGGCATACTCTATTCAGGTTAAACATAAACCTGGCGTTCGGAGATGACTGGCAACCGCGGTACGGGATTTATCGGTAAGCACACTCATCTTTAATGCCCGGAAAGCGTGTGCCTGCGGCAGTATCATACCGACGCCCTCCACCCCGGGTTCAATCTGCCGATGACTAATCAGGAGCGATGGCATGACCGAAGATGCGCAAGCTCCGCTCAGGGCTCAATCTGCCGATGACCGTCCATTACCTGGATTCAATTTTGCATCGACCCTGGTTAGCAATTCATTTTCAAAATATATGCTGGTGCTGGGGAAGGCCAGCGAAACCCCTTCCTCCTCCAGTATGCCCATAATTCTCAGGTTCACATCCTCCTTCACCCTCAGGTATTCCTCCCACACAGTGGTCCTGGTAAAAAAGTAGAGGAAAATGTTTAGGCTGCTGTCCCCGTAGGAATCAAAAAAGACGAAAATGGTTTCCGGGTGGATATCGGGATGATCCTGCAGCATTGCCCGGATTTTCTGGATGCACTTCTCGATCTTTTCCCGGGGAGTATCAAATGTAAGCCTGAGGGTAAAAGTAATCCTTCTTTTGCCCATACGGCTCCAGTTGGTAACAGGTTCGTTGGCCAAGGTAGAATTGGGAACTGTTACCACGGCTTGCTCGAAGGTGCGAATTTTGGTGCTGCGGAAGTTGATGTCTTCAACTATCCCCTCCACAGTGGGTGTTAATATCCAGTCCCCGATGGAAAAGGGCTTGTCAGTGATGATCACGATTCCTCCAAAAACATTGGACAGGGTCTGCTGGGCCGCCAGTGCAAAGGCCAAACCGCCCAACCCCAGTCCGGCGATAAAACCGTTGACATCATAATCCCACTCCTGCAGGAGTACAATCAAGGCCAGCGCAGCAATAACGACTTTCAGCACCCTGGATAAAAACGGCACCAATATCAGGTCAATTTCGACGCCCGGCAGACCGCCATACTCCTCTGAATGCTCAACATAAAGCCCCACTAGATTCCAGAGACAAGAAGCGGCAAGAATCACCAGAACCGAGCGAAACAGCCGGGAAATAAGAACATCGATTTCGGAACTGAGCGGCAGATAAGTTAATGCCAGGTAAACGCCCAAGGCAGCAAAGAAGAACTGCAGGGGTTTTTCAAGAGCCTTTACTAAATAATTGTCCAGATCAATGCTGGTCTTGCTGGTTAACCTGTGCAGCAGTTTCATTATCTTTCTGACAAAGAACTTCCTGAAGAGATATACAGCCAGGAAGATTGCGAGCGCAACACCGATTTTGCTAATCCATGGCAATAAGGCCTCAAATGAAAGAGTATTCCTGATGTGGGTCAGGCTGAAAAATTCCAGAATATGCTGCACATCAATCACCTTTTCTATTTTGCCTATTAATACACAAACTAAAAACTTGTATCGCCCCAACAGCAGCAAAGACGGATTGCACCGGGTATCCAAGCAAGTACATTATCTCAGAAACCAGGAGACTCCTTCAATACCCAGACCACCCTTGTCCCTGTCAAGATTAAGTGGGTAAACTCCCGCATAATTTATTTCTCAACCTCATGCAGTTCGATAACTGGCTGAGGTTAATGGCCGCAGAACATATTTGACCCACATTTTGCCCGATGACGGTCCTTCCAGCAGTGGCACAGTCGATGCCAGCCACTTACTTAAATCCTCTTTGCTTGGCTTAGATTTGGGATCAACTATTTTTGTAGGCAGTACTCTCGTTATCCGCTCCCGGTT
>JAKOVY010000018.1 GCA_029781825.1 Bacillota bacterium
TTTATACTGTCAATCGGTATGGCGGTCGATGCCAACATAATCATCTATGAACGGCTCAAGGATGAATTGAGGCACGGCAAAACGCTCAAAGCCGCTATCGAATCCGGTTTCAGCCGGGCGTTCTGGACCATCTTTGATGCCAATCTTACTACCCTGATTGCGGCCGGTGTTTTGATGTTCTTTGGAACCGGTCCGATAAAAGGGTTTGCGGTAACCCTCTCCATCGGGATCATTGCCAGCATGTTTACCGCCATAACCTTTACCCGGTGGATATTGATGATGGTATCGGATCTGTTCAAGAAAACCGAGCTGTACGTGGCATAAGGGGGGATTTGGATGTACGTTACCAAACTGAGAAAGTATGCCTATATAGTGTCGTTGCTGCTGATAATTCCCGGACTGGTTTCCCTGTTTACCCGGGGGCTGAACCTGGGGATTGATTTTACCGGGGGTTCCCTTATACACGTCAAGTTCGAGAAACAGGTAGAGATGGAACAGATCCGAAACGTACTGGGTCAGTATGAAATCGACCGGGGAGTGCCGATTCAGCAAGCAGGTGAAAACGAATACATTATCAGGACCCCGATCCTTACCGAACAACAGAGCGGTCAGTTGGTGGAGGGTCTCCGTGACAATCTGGGAGATTTGGAGGTAATGCGCATCGACGAGGTGGGCGCGATTATCGGGAAGGAATTGACCAATAAGGCCCTGATGGCAGTTGGCATAGCCTGCATCCTGATGCTCATATATATAACCATTCGTTTTGAATTCAAGTTTGGCGTAGGGGCGGTCATCGCTCTGCTGCAAAACGTCCTGATTGTGGTGGGGGTGTTCTCGCTCTTCCAGTGGGAGGTTGACAGCTCTTTCATCGCCGCCATCCTGACGATACTGGGTTACTCGATCAATGACACCATCGTGGTGTTTGACCGGATCCGTGAGAATCTTAAGCTGAGACGCAAGGAGCCTTATGACGTAATTGTCGATAAGAGCGTCCTGCAAACGGTTAACCGTTCCATCAACACGGTTCTTACCGTTGTCTTCTGCCTGGGTGCGCTCCTGTTGCTGGGCGGTGCCACCCTCAAGTATTTCGTCCTGGCAATGCTGATCGGTATCGTAATTGGCTGTTTCTCATCGATATTCATTGCCAGCCCGATATGGTATGATCTAAAAATAAGAGAGAACTGACGGTTCAATTAATTGAATAACATAACTGTGTCAGGCGCTCGGCGCCGGGCTCATTATGAGCAGCGGTTTAAAATCGCGGGACTGTTTTAAAGTCCCGCTTTTTTTAACCGGGGGTCTTACCCGGAGAGTATTGGAATCATTAATTGCACACCGGGTCGCTTTGCAGTTTAAGCCTGCGGGGGCCTGGATCGCGATCAGGGGAGGAAGACTTGTGAAGGATGAACGTACGATAGCGGCCTCAGTCTCGGTGGCCAGCAACACCCTGCTGGTAATCAGCAAGCTGGCGGCCGGTATTTATGTGGGGTCGGTCAGCATCATATCCGAGGCCATTCATTCTGCAAATGACCTTTTGGCTTCATTAATTGCGCTGTTTGCGGTTAGGACCGCCGGCAAACCGCCGGATAAGGAACACCCATTCGGCCATGGCAAGGTGGAAAACATATCCGGGACCATTGAGGCCTTGCTGATCTTTGTGGCCGCTTTCTTGATCATCAAAGAAGCGGTGGAGAGACTCCTTCATGGGGCTGAGATCCAGACGCTCGGCTGGGGCTTGGGAGTTATGGGTTTTTCGGCGGTTCTGAACTTGATAGTATCACAATACCTGATGAAAGTGGCCAGGAAAACGGATTCAATAGCCCTGGAGGCGGATGCCTTACACTTGAGAACGGACGTTTACACATCCGCGGGTGTTTTCCTCGCGCTCCTGTTAATCAAGCTGACCGGTTACACCATTATCGACCCCATTGCCGCTATCCTGGTGGCGATGCTGATTTTGAAGGCGGCCTACGACCTGACCAGGAAAGCCTTTGTGCCCCTGATGGATACCGCACTCTCCGACAGTGAGATAGAATCCATCAAGGAGGTTCTGGATGAGTATGCCGATGATTATGTCAGTTACCATAAAATCCGCACCCGGCGCGCTGGCAGGGAGTGTCATGTGGATCTCCACCTGGTTGCCCGAGCTGAGATGAGCATAAAGGAGGTTCACGACCTCTGTGACCGGATTGAACAGGGGATTAGAGAAAGAATACCGTTCTCGTATGTCTTAATCCATGCGGAACCGGATGAAGACAAGCCGACATAAGTGGACGAAAAATGCTTACCGCACCCTTGCGTATCGGGCGCGGATACCAATCCTGCAGTCGGAATTGGTGCCCGGGTCGGACTCCAAGCATTATTGGTGAACGGAAGGCGGAGTTATAGACTAATACCGACCGCTCAAGTAAAATGAATTAGAAGATGAGGGGAAAGGGGGCTTAAGCTTGCAGTTTTACCTGATAGGCGCCCTGATATTCCTAACCACCATGCTGATTTTCGTGTTTCAGAATCAGCAGCTGGTCAAGATTAAGTTTATTACCTGGGTCTCTCCGGAGGTATCATTGGCCCTGGTAGTCATTTTGGCGGCCTGTTTTGGAGCCTTGATAACCTTTCTGGCAGAGAGATTCCGTAGTATTAAGAAGATGCAGGTGTTCCGTCAGAAGAGCTTGGGGGGTAAAAACCAACCGCAGGAGTCTGCGAGAACCAAAGGCTCCGCCGGTGCTTAATACACGTTCCGGCTCATGAGTGTGGACTCCTTTGCTCGTTTGGATAGGATGGGGATCATGAGCAAATACCGCCCTGGCAGGAGTGAAGAGTCCGCTCCAACTTAAGGCTCTAGTCTGACGTCGGCAGACGTCTTTTTGTTTGCCGTTGTGCTGAAGCATGGGAGTTTTCAGGATGAGAAGAAACCAGACCTGGTCTGTAGTCGATACGGTCACAAACCACGACCGCCTGGTACGGGCGCTTATGCAGGAACTTAATATCTCACGAGCTTTGGCCGATCTGCTGGTAAAGAGAAACCTCTCCGAGGTGGAGAAGGCTCGTTCTTTCCTTTATCCCCGGATTGATATGCTGTCCTCGCCGTTATCAATACCCGGGATGACGGGCGCGGCGGCCCGGATCAAAAAGGCGATTGACCTTCAGGAAAAAGTGGTTATTTACGGAGACTATGATGTTGACGGGATCTGCAGCATAACCGTCTTGAAAGAGTTTTTGGACAAATTCCTGCCGCAAGTAGGCTATTACATACCCAACCGTTTTCAAGAGGGATATGGATTGAATCCGGATGCTATAAGGGATATTCACAGCCGGGGTTGCGAGCTCCTGATAACCGTTGACTGCGGCATTGCTTCGGTGGAGGAGGTTGAGTTGGCCTCCCGGTTGGGTATGGAGGTGGTGATCACCGATCACCATCAACCGGGTTCGGCGCTGCCGGAAGCAGCCGCGGTGGTAAATCCCAAACTCGCTCCGGATGCAGGCTGCGAATTGGCCGGCGTGGGAGTTGCGTTTTATCTGATACGTGCCCTGTGCCGGGTATTCCCGGGGATCGATCCCCTGCAGTGGCTGGATTTGGTCGCCCTGGGAACGGTGGCGGATATTGTGCCGTTGACCGGCGACAATCGCATATTGGTTACAGAGGGGATGAAAAGACTTAAAGAAACCGGACGCCCGGGACTACGGGCTTTGATTGATTCCGCCGGGCTCAAGGACAGTGAATTGCGGTACTGGCACCTGGGTTTCATCCTGGCCCCCCGGCTCAATGCCGCCGGCAGAATGGAGGATGCCAGGGCGGCCGTGGAACTACTGCTCAGCAATAGCGAGACCGAGGCCCGGATCCTGGCGGAAAAGATGACGGTTTTGAACGCTACCCGCCAGGGAATCGAGGCCGGTATACTTAAGGAGGCCCAGGCCGAAGCCTCCCTCAGGGCGGCACGGGGGGAGAAGGTTCTGGTTGTAGCCGGGGAGGGCTGGCACCAGGGGGTCTTGGGGATAGTTGCCAACCGACTGGTAGAAGGGTTTGGACGGCCCGTGCTTTTGATATCCTGGGAAGGAGATAAGGGCAAAGGATCGGGCAGAAGCACCCCCGGTTTTGATCTCTTCCAGGCCCTGAGCCAATGCCGGGACTGCCTGGAGCGGTTCGGCGGTCACCAGCAGGCGGCAGGAGTGGAGTTGCAACGCTCGCAGCTTGACGCCCTCCGCCGGGCATTGAACGAGATGGCGGCCGGTAACTGGGAGGAAGAGTGCGAATCACACCTCGTTATTGAAGGGGAGCTTGAACTTCACGAGATCACCAAGGAATTGGCCCGGGAGATTTTGCTGCTTGAGCCTTTCGGCCCGGGGAACGCATCACCGGTGTTCGTTCTGCGCTCGGCCGCAATCCTCAACCCTCAGGCGGTTGGCAGGAACAAGGAGCACCTGAAGTTCCAGGTTGGGGTGGATGGATACTCCGGAGAACCGGTGGAGGCCATCGCATTTGGTATGGCCGATTTCCTGGAACAGCCTCTGGCTACTCAGCTCTTTGACGTGGTATTCGAACCGGAGATCAACAGTTTTCGCGGGCAGGAACGCATTCAGATGCGGGTTTACGATATGAAGGCCGCCGATTGTTTGGACAATCCCCGGGATTTTATCTTTCATCCTGCCGATTTGGGTAAATCCCTGTTTGAACGCATGGAAAGCTGCATCAAAACCGGGCTGCGAGACGGCTCACCGGTTCTGGTTGTGTACCCCACATTAAGATGTCTGAATAAGCACCTGCCGGGGTTAAAACGCCTGTTTCCGGACAGGATCCTGGCACCCCTTCACGGGTGCCTGCCGCAAGCCGTGATGCGGCGCAATCTGCAGCTGCTGGAAGGCCGGCGGCCCTATGTATTCTTGACTACCGATGCCTTTTTCCGCCATACGATCAAAAGGCGGGGTATCAGGCCGGGAGTGTTGGGGATCGCCCTGTGGCCGACGGAAGAAATGCTGAGTGATGACCTGCTCAACTGGCATTTCTTCCGGCGCGAAACGCCCGATCCCATCCTGGTGACAGGATTCGACTCTGATGTTCCTGTAAGGATTGGCAGTGGCCGCAGGATAATTTACACTAATAGAAAGAAAACCTTGCGCACCATGTCTCGCGATGGAGACCTCCAGGAGGCGGGCGTGGCGGATATAAACGAGCGGATCAAGCTGCGGCGGCGCTTCCTGGATGAAGAACCGAGATCGATTTTCTGGGACGGCACCTTCGGCGGAGGACTTCCCCTGGTGCCTGCGGATCAGATAGTATTGGGAGATTCTCCGTTCGGATGGTATGAGGTGGAAAACCTGCTGGCGCAAACCGGCGGGATTAAAGAAGTTTTAGCGGTTTTCTCGGGGGATGATTTGCAGTGGAACCAGAAGCACCTGGAACACCTGTACCCCAATGGCGAATACATATGTTTACTACACGAAAGGTTGCAGCGGCAGCGTGGCAATATAAGATTATCCAAGGATGCATTAACCGAAGGCCCGAACGGGCAGAATCAGGCGCTCCTTTCCGGAATCAGGGTTCTCTACCAGCTGGGGAGATGCCGGATAGTCAATCGGGCCGATCACTATGAGATACATGCTGTTGTCCGTGATTTGAATTTGTCGGACTTGGAAGCATCCCCGTTTTACCGGGAGGGTATTCAGGAAAAGATGGTGTTGGAGAACTGGCGGAGTAAGCTTGCCAGGTAACAGGAGTGGTTTGGGCATGGATTTGTCAGCATTGTTGGAACGCATGAAACAGAATAATGCCGACATAGACACTGCTGTGATTGAGCAGGCTTACCATTTTGCGGCCAAGGCTCATGAAGGACAGTACCGGATTTCGGGTGAGGAATACATCAATCATCCGTTGGAGACGGCTTATATACTGGCCGAACTGGGACTGGATGTGACGACGATCGCGGCGGCTTTGCTGCATGATGTGGTGGAGGATACCAGCGTATCCCTGGAGGAAATAGAAAAGCTGTTTGGCGAAGAGATAGCCCAGCTGGTGGACGGTGTTACCAAGCTGTCCCGGATCGAGTTTAAGTCCAAAGAGGATGCGCAGGCCGAGTACCTCCGCAAGATGTTTTTTGCCATGGCCAAGGATATAAGGGTGATCCTGATCAAGCTGGCAGACCGGCTGCATAACATGCGGACCTTGAAGTACCAAAACCCGCAGAAACAGAGGGAGATAGCCCAGGAGACCCTCGATATCTACGCGCCCCTGGCTCATCGACTGGGAATCTTTCGCTTTAAGTGGGAACTGGAGGACCTATCGCTCCGGTACCTGGAGCCCTCGGTATATTACGAACTGGTAAGCCGCCTCAAAGCAAAACGCAAAGAGAGAGAGCAGTATGTGCAGAGCCTGATCGAACAGATTCGGGCCGGTATTGACCGTTTGGGGATTGAAGCGGATATCGCCGGCAGGCCGAAGAACCTGTATTCGATTTACAATAAGATGCTGAAGCAGGGCAAGGACCTGGATGAGATCTACGACAAGATAGCCATCAGGGTCATAGTCAACTCGGTGCGGGAATGCTATGCCATACTGGGGGTCATCCATACCCAATGGAAGCCCCTGCCCGGGCGCTTTAAGGACTATATTGCCACCCCCAAGCCCAACATGTACCAGTCGCTGCATACCACGCTGATCGGCATGGGGGGAGAGCCATTTGAAGTGCAGATTAAGACCTGGGAGATGCACCAGACTGCGGAGTACGGCATTGCCGCCCACTGGCGTTACAAGGAGGGCACCCCGGGTGACAAAGACTTTGATGAGAAACTGGCCTGGTTAAGAAGGACCCTGGAATGGCAGCAGGATGTCAAAGATACCAGGGAGTTCATGGAATCACTGAAAATTGACCTGTTTTCAGCCACCGTCTTTGTATTCACTCCCAAGGGCGATGTGATCGAGCTTCCCGCCGATTCCTGCCCGATAGACTTTGCCTACCGGGTGCATACCGAGGTGGGACACCGGTGCATAGGTGCCAAGGTTAACGGCCGCATCGTTCCTCTGGAATACAAGCTGAAGAACGGGGACATTGTTGAGATCCTCACTTCCAAACAGTCTTCCGGCCCCAGCCGTGATTGGCTGAATTTCGTGAAGACCTCCCAGGCCAAGAGCCGGATCAAAGCCTGGTTTAAAAAGGAACAGCGGCAGGAGAACATTATTAAAGGCCGCGACAGCCTGGAGCTGGAGCTCAAGCGAAACCATCTGGACGCCAAGGAATTCCTTAAGGAGGAGAGGCTGGAGGAGATCGCCTCCAAGTTCAGCTTCAACCGGGTGGAAGACCTCTATGCCGCCATTGGGGATGGTGTGATTACCGCCAACCAGGTTATCGGCAAGCTTAAGGAGGAGTACTTCCCGGAGAAAAGGATTGATGAACTCATTATCGCTCCCGCCGCCAAAAGCAGCGGGCAAATGCACCGGGATAAGCCTTCAACTGCGGTGCGGGTTAAAGGGGTGGAGGATGTGGTGGCTCGTCTATCTCACTGCTGCAACCCTCTCCCCGGTGATGAAATCGTCGGATACATCACCCGCGGCAAAGGGGTTTCCGTGCACCGGGTTGATTGCCCCAACATCAAGGCTCATGCCCGTACGGAGGCAGATCGGATAGTTGAGGTTGACTGGATTTCAGCCAACCCGACGGTTTACATGGTGGAGATTGAGGTTACGGCCATTGACAGAGCCCGTCTGACAGCCGATGTGGTGACCGTCATCGCCGATGCGCACATCACACTGCATTCGGTGTTTTCAAGGGCTACCCGCAATTCAATGGCCACCATCAATTTGAAGCTGCAGATCAAGGATTTGGATCACCTGCAGGCCATCATGCAGCGGATCAGCAAAGTAAAAGATGTGGTGGAGGTTAAAAGGGTGGTACCGACCACTCATCATTAAGGGTTATGAAAGCAGTAGTACAGCGAGTCATTGAAGGGCAGGTTCTGGTCGGTGAGAGAATCTGCGGCGCCATCCGGGATGGATTGGTGGTTCTAATCGGGGTTGGCAGAGATGATACCATCAAGGATGCGGATTTTATCGCCGATAAAATTGTCAACCTGAGAATATTTGAAGATGAGGCCGGCAAGATGAATCTTTCGGTATCTGATATCGGGGGCGCGGTTCTGGCAGTGCCGCAGTTTACGCTCTATGGTGATGCCCGCAAGGGTCGCCGGCCCAATTTCATGGAAGCGGCTCCTCCGGAAGCGGGAGAACCCCTCTTTAACCGGGTCAAGGAGCAGATGCGTGAGCGGGGAATCCCGGTTGAGACCGGTGAATTTGGGGCCCATATGATCGTCAGAATTGTCAACGATGGCCCCTGCACGATAATACTTGACAGTCGAGCATAACTCGAGGGAGGTTTGTTGGTTATGATTTTACGAGGGCTGGAAGTCGGCGGCATAGGGGCTAATTGCTATATAATCGGGTGTGAAGAAACGAGAGAAGGGGCCGTCATCGATCCCGGCGGTGGCGCCGAAGCAATCCTGCGCATCATCAGGGAGGAAAATCTGAAGATCAAATACATTATCAACACCCACGGCCATATCGATCACATCGGAGCCAATGGCAGGATTCAAGAAGCTACCGGGGCCGAGATTCTCATACATGAAGCCGACGCCAAGATGCTGACCAGTGCGGCTGCTAATTTTTCTATGCTTATGGGGCGAAGGATTACCAGTCCTCCCGCCAGCCGCCTGCTGAAAGATGGCGATATTATCAAGATCGGCACCACAATAGAACTGGAGGTTATTCATACCCCCGGTCATACGCCCGGTGGTATCTGTCTAAAAACCGGCAATATCTTATTCTCCGGGGATACATTGTTCGCGGGCTCCATCGGCCGCACGGATTTCCCGGGAGGTTCCTATAAGACCCTGATCAATTCGATTAAGGAAAAGCTGATGTGCCTTGATGATGACGTCATCGTCTACCCGGGCCACATGCAGCCGACTACCATTGGTTTTGAAAGAAAGCACAACCCGTTTTTATAAAATAGAGCGCGAACCTTAACATATGGTCCTTCGGGAATCCCCGGTTAAGGACCTCGTTTTTATAATAGAACCAAACCTCAGCCCCTTAAAATGAGGAGCACCTCACAAAACTGTTTACTTGATAACGGGTCATATGCTATTATTTAGCGTAATCAAATATCAACAGAAGTGATGACAAAGGAAAGTAGGCTCGGGGTACTTTTTACAGGGAG
>JAKOVY010000020.1 GCA_029781825.1 Bacillota bacterium
CAACTCTTCCATGCTTTTTGCTGTTGCAAATACATTCATTATTCCTGTGACGAGTTGAAGGAATATCGATACCAATTGTTGAATCTTAAACACGAGACCTCATCCTCCTTTGCGCGGGAGTGGACGTTCTTCGGAACATCCTTTTTGAGGTCTCATTTCTCTTCTTGACCCCTTTTTACCTACTTAAACTTTACAGTACCCTGAATTGCGAATCTCTTCGCCTCATACACAATACCTGCCAGGGTTACCGTGTCAGCCCACTTGTACTGCCCTTAATTTGTAGCATATTGTGGTATAATACATGTGGATTATTTAGATTCACACCAAAAATTTGGTTTCATTTATCCCGTCCCTTGCCGGGGCGGGATTTTTTGGGAAAGGAGTCTACAGGTATGACGCGAAAGATAATCCTCACCGGGGACCGTCCCACCGGTAAACTGCACCTGGGCCATTATGTCGGCAGCCTGTTGAACCGGGTCAGGCTGCAGCGTGAGTACGAAACTTATATTATTATTGCCGATGTCCAGGCCCTGACTACCAACTTTGACCGCCCGGAAAACCTTAAGGAAGACATCCTGAATATAACACTCGATTATCTGGCGGCCGGATTGGATCCCAATATCTGCACCATCTTCATCCAATCACACGTACCCGCCATTCATGAATTGGCTATGTACCTCGGGCTCATTGTCCCGGTCAATGTCCTCCGTCACAACCCGACTATCAAATCTGAAGCCGCCCAGCACGGTTTCAAGGATATGCCCTATGGTTTCCTGGGTTATCCTGTAAGCCAAACCGCAGATATCTGCGCGTTTAAGGCGAACCTGGTACCGGTAGGCGAAGACCAGCTCCCCCATATTGAACTGACCCGCAAGATCGTGCGGCGCTTTAACTCGCTGTACGCCCCGGTTCTGGTTGAACCGGAGGCCTTGATCGGGGATGTACCGCGTCTAACCGGTTTGGACGGAACCGCCAAAATGAGCAAAAGCCTGAATAACGCCATTTACCTCTCGGATGATCCCGAGGTGGTCAAGCAGCGGGTCAGGAACGCGGTTACCGACCCTCAGCGCATCAGAAAAACAGATATCGGGCATCCCGATGTCTGCTCGGTTTACACCTACCACAAGGTGTTCACCAAGGATCAGATCGATCTGATCCGCGAGGAGTGCGAAGGCGGAAAAATTGGCTGTGTCGACTGCAAGCTGAAACTGACCGCATCCATCAACAGCCTTTTGGAGCCGATGAGAGCCAGGAGGGCGAAACTGGAAAGCCGCCCCGATATCATCTGGGATATCCTTCACGACGGCACCGAAAAGGCAAAAGAGGTAACGGCCCGCACCCTGGAAGAAGTCCGCGAAGCCATGAAAATCAACTACTTCCAACCCAGATGAAGCGTGGCACGGGGCAAGTTAACCGTTTCGGGGCAGAAGGAATTTGCCTCTTTCCCGACCGAGCATTGGAACTTCCTTTGGTTATGTGTTCTAAAATAACCTTGATTGAAGGCATTTCCTCTGCTAATTTATAGTGATAGGTTTTATTTCGGAGTAAAGAAATAATGCGAGGAGTTAAGAACCGATGAAATACATTGTGATTATCGGGGACGGCATGGCAGACTATCCCATAAGGGAACTGGGAAATCTGACTCCCCTGCAGTACGCCAAAACTCCCCATATGGATCTCCTGTCCAAGCAGGGCGAGTTGGGTATGGTTAGGACCATACCTGCAGGATATCCCCCCGGCAGCGATGTCGCCAATCTGTCGGTATTGGGCTACGATCCGGCCCTTTATTATACGGGGCGCTCACCGTTCGAGGCTCTGAGCCTGGGTATTGACCTGGCTCCCGAAGATGTGGCTTTCCGCTGCAATTTGGTGACCCTTTCCTCCGAACCGGTGTTTGCGGAAAAGTCAATGGTTGACTACAGTTCGGATGAAATACCTACTGCGGAATCGTCATTATTAATGAAGGCCATCGCCGAGGAATTCAACAGCGAGCACCTTAAGTTTTATGCGGGTCTCAGTTATCGTCACCTGGCCGTATGGCGTGGTGGACCCCATACGACGGATTTGACTCCACCGCACGATATACATGGATTGGTGATAAAGGAGTACCTTCCTAAAGGCGAAGGCGCCGAGCATCTTGCCGGCTTGATGGAGGCCAGCGGAAAGGTGCTTGCCGACCACGAAGTAAATAAGGACCGGATCAGGCGAGGTCTTAAGCCCGCCACCCATATCTGGTTTTGGGGTCAGGGCAGAAAACCGTCCCTGCCGCAGTTTTACGATAAATACGGCCTTAAGGGGTCGGTCATCTCGGCCGTTGGCCTGACCAAAGGCTTGGGAATCTGCGCGGGGCTAAGGGTGGTTAACGTTCCCGGGGCCACCGGCAACATAACCACAGATTTTCAGGGCAAGGCCCGGGCAGCTTTGGAGGAGATTCGCAGCGGCCAGGATTTTGTCTATATTCACATTGAAGCTCCCGATGAGGCCGGTCACCGGGGTGAACTGGAGACCAAGATCAGGGCTATAGAAGAGATCGATGAAAAGGTGGTTGGTGAGGTGCTCCGGGGTCTTGAGGACCAGAGCGATTACAAGATACTGATTATGCCCGATCACCCGACTCCGATCAGCAAGCGCACCCATACGGCGGAAGAGGTGCCTTACCTCATCTACCGCAGTTACCGCCCGCTCGAGGGAATCGAAAGCTATAATGAAGAGACTGCACGGCGCAGCGCAAATCGTTTTCCCCGGGGCCATCTATTGATGGATCACTTTCTGAAGGGTGACTGACACCAACATACACAATAAGCGCTGAAAGAAGCAGGGTTTAGACCCTGCTTCTTGGCTTACCACCGGTCCCAGTGCATTATGTCTTTCAAATCGCGTTTGGGAGGATTCCACGGCTCACCTTCGGCCGGCTTGCCCAATGGCATTAAGGACACTACCCGTATGTTATCGGGTATTCCCAGGACTTGGCGGACCTTCCTTTCTGAAAATCCCCCTACCCAGCATCCTCCATACCCCAGGGCATGGGCAGCCAAAAGCATGTTTTGGGTCGCAATGGCACAATCCAGTATACAGAAGTAATTCATACCCCGCTCGCCGTAGTATTCGGACTTCTTGGGATCAGCACATACGGCAATGACCACCGGTGCAGTGGCGAATAATTCCTGCCGGTTATAAGTAGCCTCCCGCAGCGCAGCGATAGTTTCCTTATCACGGGCAATTATGAATTCCCAGGGCTGAAAATTCCCCGCAGTGGGAGCAAGCCTTCCCGCATCCATAATCTCCAGAAGGTCCTGCTCCGGGATCATATCCGGTTTATATCTCCTTACACTCCGCCTGGTTTTCAGGGCTTCCAAACAATCCATAAACAACCCTCCATCCTGGTTAATTTAGGTGTTATTATCCACTTTACCCAAAATTACCGGCTCCCTGCAAGGAGTTGCGGACCGTACCAGCCCTGGACTGAGTGTTATGCCGATTCAGGAGACAGAGTCTGAATTTACGTAGTCCATAACGTAACGGGCGCAGGTCTTGCCCAGATAAGCTTCCTGTCCGTCATTGTAAGCCAATCTCACCATGGTTCTCCCCTCTCGACTGCAGACCCCGCACTTGGTCCTCTCTTTCAGGTGAACCGCGTACCGATCCAGCTTGGCATTTCCTTCTCTAATAGCGTTGCCCATTCGCCGAATGATTTCATTTCTTTTGGGGGATATCTTCTTCTTGGGCCTCACTATCACGCCTCCTTCGGATTTTGAACTTAGTATCCCAAAAACCGTTGGGCATAATTCCAAGCGCGGCCGGGCTTCAATCGCGGTTGAACCATACGCTGCTGCTTCCCGTCCTTACTTAAAAGCATTAACCGACCCCACCGACACCGTCACCGATCCCGGCTGGGATGGTCAATACCATGGAAGTAATCCTTCCACCCCACTTTGGCAGCGAATCCTGTCCTTGTACAACTAAGGAAATAAACAGATATTTCTTGAGCGCTGGAAGTCACTCGGTGATCGAAGGTCCGCAAACAGATGTCAGTATATGCTGCGCAAAAGGAAAAAGGATTCCTGACATGCAGGAATCCTTCATATGTCATATGGTCGGAGCGACTAGATTTGAACTAGCGACCTCTTGCACCCCAAGCAAGCGCTCTATCCAAGCTGAGCTACGCCCCGAACGTTAGTTATTATACCATGTCAAACCATGGCTTTCAACTGCCTGTGGCCGCCGTATCTCCTCTTTCGGGGAAGAAGGAAAAGATTTAAAGCCCAAACCTCACTCGATTAGGATAATAACCGCCATTTAATCTTACGCTCAGGATCGCTGATGGCAAGAGGTATTATAATACCTGCATACTCTGTCCCGCAAGAGAGAAGTACGAAAAAGGCCTGCCGAGTGATAGCAGATGATAATACCCAATTATAGGCTGAGCTTGGAGAACATCATGGATGCTGTTCCGAAACCCGGGTTGCCGGATCAGGCGTCCGGTTCCAAAGGTAAACCCAGGCGTCTACGGTAGTCCCGCTTTTCAACCTCACCTGTATCTTTCTCCGGATATAGAGGTCGCCTTCATCCTCCAGAAGGTCCAACCTTCGCAGTACTTTACGAGAAACACAGAACACTTCTCCCCTGGTGAATGCTCCCTTTTCCGGAACCGCTCCCGGGTAATGCTTTGTCACATTATAAAGGGCGAGTCCCTCCGCTACGCCCTCGTCCACGAATTTGACGTCGGGATTGCCTTGAAAAAACCGCCGGTAGTTGCCCTTCCCCCGCATTAGGGTACCGTATACAAACACCAATTCTCCCATGCTCTCTTCCCGAATAGCGAACTCTGTATAATATATGGTAACCCATACCCGAAGGCGACGCTATCCGGCCTAATAGAGAAGTGCCGAGGGATTGCAAGCTTGTCCGGCGCCTGTCTTTCGCGAAATGTTCCTGCTGAATTCACCGAGCCGGAAATACCAGGCGGGGAAACGGCTGTTACTGATAGGATCTGGCGCTGCACCATCTTTCCACCTGATCGCAGATGAATTGGAGATAAGGAGGGGGATAATCATTGGCGGTTCCCGCCCTGGTCCAGGAAGCCGCGGACCCGTTTGCCGATTCAATAAACATAAAATGGTTTAAAAGGCCAATGGCGGTGAACCTTTGTTCTCCCACCCGGGTGGTATAGAGAGAAAAGAGGTAGTAGTTGCGTTCAATGGTGTTTTCTCTAATGACACCGGGTGCGAAGGTCTTAAACCCCCAGCCCATTATCAGGCTTTCCAGGCTGTTCCGCTTCTCCGGCGCTGTCTGGCTTAATTCTCCGACTGCCCACTCAACATACTGTTCCTTGGTGGGGTTGGTAGAAATCAAAACCGCGGAAATCAGAATCAAGAGCAGCAACGAAGATATCTTCCCCATATTGTCACCTCGTCCTAAATTCTGACCACTTTGTCCGTTTCCCATACATCATTGAAGCATAAGGTACGTTCAACTTCTCCCGTCGTTGGCCGAAAGTTTCTGTGGATAAAACCGGGCGCAAACTCGTGGTGGGGATGAACGCTTACCCGCCCGCTTTTACAGTTACCGTGATAAAAAACTCGGCAAGCCGACTAAGGCAGCAAAGCGGCCGCCCGCCCGCTTTCATAGTTGCCGTGATCAAAAACTTGGCGCAAACCTGCCGTATCGTGACTGTATTTTTACAATAAAATCCCGCGCCGCTTTTTGCAGCAACGCGGGATGCCTGTGATGACGTTCACCTATTCTGGGAAAAGAAGTTCCCTGGGATTACGGCGCGGCCTTGGGAATGGCCTGGTAGGACTCGTCCACCGGCGGCATCTTTACTTCTTCCTCGGTCACCGGAAGCCTGCCGTAAATCGGGTGATCCTGCCAGCCGTCAATGTGGGCGGCTCTTTTAGCCGCCGCTTTCATCTTGTCCCAATCGGCACTGCCGTAGAGGAACATCTGTTGAGCGGCCATGGAACCTTCCCCGTGGATGGTATCAACCTGGTAGAAATTGCTGGTATAATCCTTGGCCAAACGAAGCATTCGCAGGCGGTGTTCGGTGGGAACGCCGTCGCGGGCGCTGAGATACTTTTCGATATAGGGCCGCAATTCGGGGTTCACCCAATCCCGGTATGAAGGAACGGTAGCTACCAGTCCCCCGCTGATGTCCTGGAGGTACTGGCACATCTGGTGGAAGTTGCTGGCAAAGGTGTACTTGGCGGCATTGATCGCCATCCGGTTAGGCATTAGTACATCTGAGCCAAATTCCTTCTCCGGTTCCAGGCAGGCCGCTTTCCCCAGCATGGCGACCGTTTCCGTAATCATGGCCATCCAGGCCAGTTTTTTGCGGATGTGATCCTCTTTGTCCACCCCGTTGTACTCCGCCATCAGAGCCGCAGCCCCGGTCAGTATCTCCAACTTGCCGATCATTTTGCAGGCCCCGAACAGGCGGTGGTAGCTGGCAAAGGCATAAGCCAGGTTACGTGTGAACTGCCACTCCCCGCACATAAAGACGCGCTCCCAGGGCACAAACACATCATCAAAGATTATCAGGCACTCAGGCGGCTGGAAGCGGCTCGATTTTGGAAAATCGAAGTCTCCTTCCGGACCGTAAGTTCGGGTAATCGGCTCCACTCCCAGGAGCTTGATCCCGGGTGCGTTCAACGGGGTGGCAAAAGCCAGTGCATAATCCTTGTCGGCCTCTCCGTGAGTGCGGCAAGGCAGACACAGGACCTCATTGGCACCGGGAGTGCAGCTGATATGGACTTTCGCTCCCCGCACCACAATCCCGTCTTTGTTTTTGTCGACAATCCTCAGGTAATAGTCCTGGTGCTGTTTCTGCTGGGAAGGCTTGAGGCTGCGGTCCCCCTTAACATCGGTGACAGCGCCGGTAATCGCCAGGTCCTGCTTCTGCAGCATCCGCTGATAATTCTTGACCCGCTCCGAATAATTGGTCTTCAGCTTGCTGTCCATCAGCTGGGCCACAACTTCAAAGGCCGCCAAAGCATCGGACCCCATGCAGTGGACGACTACTCCTCCTCCGGCTCGTATACCGGCAATATAGCATTCCCGTCTGCGCAGGAGATCCTCAACCGTCCTGGGTGATGTTAAAAGGAAATTTATGTCCTCCCCATCCTCATCCTGGGTTACAAAGAGATGCCGGAATTCAGGATGGTTGGGCAGGACAAAATCCATGGCCGTGGTTTGGATGATGCCCCTGAGGGTGGGATGGGTGCGCACATCCTTGACCTTTTCCCCCAGGACCCATATCTCTCGCCCATCGTTTATGGATTCCAGGTATTGTTCAGGAGTCCTGATCATTCTTTCACCCCTCAATTCTTAATTCGGAATTGCAGGACCCGGGGTCCGGGTTCCACTTAACCAGTCCCCGGTCCCATTTCCGACATATATTCCGGGTCGCGCAGGCCCGTTCCTTCTGCCTATTCCTTAATGCCGGCCAGGTATTTGGCCAAACTTTTCTTGGACTCCAGGTCGTATGAGTTCATCACCGCAATATCCTCCATGATCGGCGAGCCGCCGCCGTGCAGTCCGGCTACATGAGCTACGCTGGCGGTATGGGAAACCAGAAGGTCCGCTGCCAGGTGCCAGGCACGGTAATGGTTCTCCGCAGAAACACCGGCCCGGCGAGTCACGTATTTGCGGACAAAGTCGCCGACCACCGAGCTGTTGTAATCCCTGGAGTGAGGCAGTGTGGCTGCAAGACCGCCGGCCATCTCGCTCAGGAGGGCATATTCATGGTAGATGTTGTGCCCGGCGTGGCGGCGGCCAATATTGGCAAACACGGTATCAGGCACATAGGTCCCTGAAGCGGCTTTACGGCCATAATGGGCGGCGGCAATCCCGCAGGCGAAAACGATTTCTGCCATGCTCACCATCTCGGCCAGTCTTTCTCTTATGTGGGGAGCTTTGGCAATTCCCAGGTAGTCGGTAACCAGAGCAGCCGTTCCCATCATGACATCGGCCATTCCCGGCTTGCACCCGGTGTAGCTGTGGCGGTGGAAGAGCGCAAACAGCAGAGCCAGCTGACCGCCGAATTCGGTTTCACCGTTTAAAAAGATTCGCTCATTGGGGACAAAGACATCATCCAGCACCACCATACATTCGACATCGCCGATTTCAGCCAGCGGCGCCTCCAAACCGGGAGCACGGGTGCTGAACTCCGAGTACTTGCTGATCAGATAGACCCCTTCCGTATCCGCAGGGATGGCAAAGGCGATAGCGTAATCCTTTTCGTTTTCCCGCAGGGCCCGGGTAGGAATAACAATGATCTCGTCGACCATCGCCGAGGTGTTGTGCAGTTTCGCACCCCGTACCACCACCCCGTCCGGACGCCTTTCAACCACATGTACATACTGATCCGGGTCCGGTTGATCGCCCGGGCGTTTGCTCCGGTCGCCTTTGGCATCGGTCTGTCCGCAGGAAGCGACGATATCATTCTCCTGGAAGAATTCCAAATACTTGAGCCATCTGTCGTGATAGTTGGTTCCGTACTTCAGATCGCAGTCCTTGGTGACCACCGACAAAGCGTTCATGGCATCGGTCCCCATGCACCGCTGGATGCATCCCCCGGTTAAATTGCAGAGTTTTCTGGTAATCAACTGCTTGGCCAACAGGTCGTCCACGCTCTGGTGGATATGAGTCCATCTGTTGATGGGCTTGCCGGTCAGGTGTGACTTAACCACTACCAGGTCCCGGTACTCAGGGTCCTGGGCCTTGTCAAAGGTTACTTTGAAAGTGCGGGTCCCCTTTACCACCCGCGGGTCATCGCGTCCGATTACCTCCCCGTTGATGTATATGTTCTTTTTCATCTTCGATATCCGTTCAATATACTCTTCCCAGGTAATCATCACTATCCCTCCTGTTAAATTAATGTTTGTTTGTTACCTATGCAAAAATGGTGCCAGAATTCCGAATACATAAAAAAATAAACCGTTACCGGCACAGCTGCGTTTTCACGTATTCATACCTGCTGTTCTGCCTTGACCGGCTGTATATCAATATCTTAAATCGTCAATCTGTTGTGGCACGGAAAGTGCCGGAAGTACACACCCCGGAACCGCCTGGACGCAGTCATATCGCCCTCTCCAAATTAAGCGGGGTGCCCAATGATTGGCCTAAACACCGGGATGGACTGGTACAGGAACAAAAGGAGGCGATTCTTGGGTTCCAATGAACGGCTTTAACACAGGGATGGTCCAAGATCATATAACAAGTGGGGCATAATACTTCCACAGCATGTTGCATAATGTTCCGAGCTCTGTCCTCGGCTGAAATCATCTTCCGCATCCCTGATGCGGGGATAACGTTTTAGCCAATTACATATTCGCTTGGAAAAATCTGAACGGATTCCGTTAGCTGGTAACCCTTTTTGCAACCCGGTTTTTGGTAGCAGCCATGAAATGATTAAGTATCCCCCGTAGTTTTCTAGATAATTTTGCGGTAATATAACAGAGGTAATCGGCATGATTTTTTCGCATTACAGAATCGTTTTCCATATACAAGCTATACTTGTAATATTTGCATCACCTATTCTGGAACTGGGAGGAACCATATGCCAAAACGGACTGACATCAACAAGATTCTCATCATCGGATCGGGACCCATTGTAATCGGCCAGGCCTGTGAGTTTGACTATTCGGGGACCCAAGCCTGCAAGGCCCTGAAAAAGTTGGGTTATGAAGTTGTTCTCGTTAACTCCAATCCGGCAACCATTATGACCGATCCGGAAGTCGCAGATATTACTTATATTGAACCTTTGAACCTGCGTGCCCTGACTAACATAATCGCCAAAGAACGCCCCGATGCCCTGCTGCCCAACTTGGGCGGGCAGTCGGCGCTGAACCTCTGCTCCGAGCTCAGCCGGGCAGGGGTTCTGGAAAAATACGGAGTTGAGGTAATCGGGGTGCAGCTTGATGCCATTGAACGCGGTGAGGACCGGATCGCCTTCAAGGAGACCATGAGCAGACTGGGCATCGAAATGCCTCGCAGCATGCCCGCCTACAGTGTGGAAGAAGCGGAGAAAATCGCAGCAGAGCTCGGGTATCCTGTGGTTATACGTCCGGCTTATACCCTGGGCGGCACCGGGGGTGGACTGGTCTATAACGTTGAGGAACTAAGGACGGTAGCCGGGCGCGGCATATCAGCCAGTTTGGTGGGACAGATCCTGGTGGAGGAATCCGTGGTTGGTTGGGAGGAGCTGGAACTGGAGGTTGTTCGCGATTCCAAAAACCAGATGATTACCGTCTGTTTTATTGAAAACATCGACGCCATGGGTGTGCATACCGGCGACTCTTTCTGCTCTGCACCCATGCTGACCATCAGCCCGGAACTGCAGCAGAGGCTGCAACAGTACGCCTACGCCATTATCGAAGCCATTGGGGTGGTGGGAGGAGTCAATGTTCAGTTTGCTCACGACCCGCAAAGCGACCGGGTGGTAATTATCGAGATTAACCCCCGCACCTCCCGTTCCTCCGCACTGGCATCCAAAGCCACCGGTTTTCCCATCGCTTTGATTTCCACCATGCTGGCGGTGGGTATCACCCTCGATGAGATCCCTTACTGGCGGGATGGTACGCTTGACAAATACACCCCATCCGGCGATTACGTAGTCATCAAGTTCGCCCGTTGGGCGTTTGAAAAGTTCCCCGGTTCTCGGGACAGATTGGGAACGCAGATGCAGGCCGTCGGTGAGGTTATGAGCATCGGCAAGACCTATAAAGAAGCCATGCAAAAAGCCATCCGCTCCCTGGAGATAAACCGCTCCGGGTTGGGCTTCGCCAAAGATTTCAACCAACGCTCGCTGGATGAATTGCTGGCCATGCTGGCCGAACCTTCAAGTGAACGCCAGTTCATTATGTATGAAGCCCTGCGCAAAGGGGCTGATATCGAGCATCTGAGCCGTCTGACCCATATCAAACCCTGGTTCATTCAGCAGATGCGGGAACTGGTGGACCTGGAGGAGGAAATCCTGAAGTATAAAGGCAGCCGGCTGCCGGATGATCTGCTGATTCAGGCCAAGAAGGACGGCTTCTCCGATCGCTATCTAGCCATGCTGCTTGACTGCTCGGAGACCGAGATCCGTCAGCAGCGTACCGCTTTGGGAGTCGTTCAGGGATGGGATGCGGTTCCGGTCAGCGGTGTGGAAAATGCATACTATTATTACTCGACCTACAACGCTACTGATAAAACCAGCGTCAGCGACCGTCCCAAGGTGATGATCCTGGGAGGAGGTCCCAACCGCATAGGCCAGGGGATCGAATTTGATTACTGCTGTGTTCACGCCGCCTTTGCCCTGCGCGACCTGGGTTACGAGACCGTTATGGTCAACTGCAACCCGGAAACGGTGTCCACCGACTACGATACCTCGGATAAGCTCTATTTTGAGCCGCTAACGGTGGAGGATGTGCTCAGCATCTATGAGAAAGAAAAACCTTTGGGGGTCATTGTTCAGTTTGGGGGTCAGACCCCGCTGAATATCGCCGGAGACCTGGCCGAAGCCGGGGTAAGAATCCTGGGAACCACTCCGGAAACCATCGACCTGGCCGAAGATCGCGACCGGTTCCGCCACATGATGGAACAGCTGGGCATACCAATGCCGGAGGCCGGTATGGCGGTAAACTTTGAAGAAGCCCGGGCCGTCGCCAACCGGATCGGCTATCCTCTGATGGTTCGGCCTTCCTACGTCCTGGGTGGACGCGGTATGGAAGTTGTGCACGATGAAGAAATGCTGCGCCAATACATTGACGCGGCTGTGGGCGTCACACCGGAAAGACCCATCCTCATCGACCGGTTCCTCAGCAACGCTGTTGAAGCCGAGGCGGACGCCATCGCCAACGGCAGTGACGCCTTTGTTCCCACGGTAATGCAGCATATTGAATTTGCCGGGATCCACTCGGGTGATTCAGCCTGTGCCATTCCCCCGGTCAGCATCCCGGAAAAACACATCAACACGATTGTGGAGTATACGAAAACTATTGCCCGGGCCCTGAATGTGGTGGGTCTTATGAATATCCAGTACGTTATTGCCAACGACCGCGTATACGTATTGGAAGCCAATCCGCGGGCATCGCGTACCGTTCCCCTGGTCTCCAAGGTCTGCAATATTCGTATGGCCAGGATTGCCACCGAGATAATAATGGCCGACTACGAAGGCAAGGAATACCCCATCGCCAACCTGAACGCCAAAGACCTCCCGCACTTTGGTGTTAAAGAAGCGGTCTTTCCGTTTAATATGTTCCAGGATGTCGATCCGGTGTTGGGCCCGGAGATGAGGTCCACCGGGGAGGTCCTGGGGATTGCCGATTCCTTTGGCCTGGCCTATTTCAAAGCCCAGGAAGCCACTCAGCTGCCCCTGCCCACATCCGGGACGGTTCTGATCAGCGTCAATGATCAGGACAAAGAAATGATCCTGGAAACCGCCCGGGAGTATGCCAGGCTGGGCTTTAAGATCAAAGCCACCGATGGGACTTACAGATACCTGCGGGCGAACGGGGTCATGGCAGAAAAGATTAAGAAGCTGTTTGAGGGCCGGCCGAATATTGTTGACGGCATAACCAACGGCGAGATCAATCTGGTCATCAATACTCCGTCCGGTAAACGCAGCCAGTATGACGATTCCTATATCCGCAAAGCGGCGATAAAGTATAAGGTGCCCTACATTACCACCGTAGCCGCGGCGTATGCCAGCGCAAAAGGCATTGCCGCTTACAAGGAAAACAGCAACCGGGATACCGAGCTTAAGTCCTTGCAGGAATACCATGCAGAGTTAACCTGATCGTTGGAAGGAGGCGGCTCGCCTCCACGAACATCTTAGAATCCCGGTTCCGCAATTGACCAAGCTTTATAATACATTACATTCTGCACCTTCACTCTAGAATCTCGTCATACCGGGATTCTTGAGTTTTATCGTGACTTCAAATTGTACATTCAGCAAGGGGAATAACTCTTCCCACTGCTCTTTGATACCGGCCCATTCACGCGGATGGCGCCGGTATATTTCCCTGCCAAAACCAAAAACATCGGCATTCAGTTCCTGGGCCTTGGCCAAGGCACTCTCGGCTTCTTCCTTGATCAGGGCACTAGCTTGTTGTTCTATAATTGAAATAACATTTTCGCCTGCTAGTGATCCCGGTACCCAAGAGGTTTCTTGGATAATCGCCTGAACGTCAATTTTAACCTTGAATGTAACGCTTCCCGATTCGATTTGCGGGATTATTGAGCTTTTCGCCCGGATCACCTCAACAGCCGCCTTTTTGTCCAGCTGAGGAAGGTCAAGCGACATAATCGTGTTTTGAACCTGTCCGCTAATCCAGTTGTATCCCCTGGTTTCTCTATCCTCCATGAAGCCCACCAGTCTGTCACCATTGAATACCGCGATTCCTGCAATCTCGGCTGTTAAGTCCACTTCTTTTCTTTGCAGTTCCCCTTCAATATGGGTCTCACCGGGCTCCTCCCTGGCCGGTGCCAGGGGAACCACCTGCGCCCTGGTTCCAATTGGTTGTATCCCTTCTGTTTGCAGGGCCTGCATAAAGTCATTGACCGTGCATACTACAGATGTAGCTAATCGTTGCTGGGATGCAGTCAGAATTGCCTCCGCCCCGGAAGCCGGAATGCGCTCCAGCTCGAACTCGGCCTGCAGCAGTTCCTCGGCCGTTGAGTTATAAGCAACGATTACCAGGGTACTTCTCCGCATCTGGGTATCCCTGCCCAGCATACTTAAGGTATCGATTATTCCTTCTTTGGCAAAAGACTCGCCAAAAAGAACAAACCGGTTATGGGTCCAGTCCAAACGGCCCGGGGTCTTCTTGACGAAGTTCCTGGTGGCCTCGAGAGCAGTAGAACCGGTGCTGCTCGCTACCAGGAAGGGCTTTTCCGCTTCCTTCCTCCCCTCGCCACCGGCTATTGCGAAAGGTTTGGCAATATGGACGGTTAACTTCAGGGTTCCCTCCTCAGGGCCTTTGTCTACCCCCAGAGCGGTTACAAAAGCAAGGTCCTGTATCTCTCGACGGCTCCAGCATCCGCCGCATAACGGAATCAGGACCAGGACCAGCAGGCTGACAACCGCTATCTTCCACCATCGTTTCCCTTGGATATTCAGATACCTCCAGCCGAATCGGAGTTGCGCTTCAACAACCAACCAAAAGCCAGAATTGTGATCAGAGCTGCAACGGTGATAACAATAAACGGAGCACTTTGAACCAGTGCAGACATGTATTCCATATGGTTATCGTGAAGCAGGTGCGCCGCAATTATGCAGATTATCCCCAGTGGGTAAACCAATGATGGATAGTTGGAGAAGCCGAATATCTGCACTAAGCCCAACGAACCGGCCCACAATAGAAGAGCCAGTTTGACGGCTGCTGCCAGAGTCCAGGAAATTAGGACTATTATCTCAATCCTTTCGAGAAAACGGGCTACTCTTATCATTCGCACCAGGCTGTAAGCCGGTAAAGACAAGTCCTTGGCGGTAACGCCGAAGACAACCGTAAGAGTAATTGAAAAAAGAAGTATCAGGATTCCGATGATGAGAAATGCATAACCGGAAAACCTCACACCATCCCTGATTCTGTTCAGATGGGGCAATAACATGCCGACAACCACCAGTTGTGCCCAAAAGGAGAGGCTGACCAATACCGGTTTAACCAGCAGTTGAACCCCATTTTTCAGCACCGGGAGCAGATTCCCCACTTTCGCAGCCTCGAACGGCAACACAATAACCAGAATTCCTACCAAGATGATTATAGCCATAAAGTTTAAGCTTATCCTCCCGATTACTTCCAAGCCATGTCCGGCAGTATAAGCGCCCATGAAGGCAATGAGGACGGTAAATACCCATATTGGCGTTTCCGGCATGACCGCCAGGGTGAAGGCGTCGCCAATGGCATAAATAACATCGGCGGCGACCTTCAACCAGTAAACGATGAGAATGAGACCGACCACCTTTCCCGGGATACTTCCCAAAATCGTCTGGCTGTACTGAATAATTGTCTGCTCTGGATATTTCAGTCCCAGGAACAGCAGCGGCATTAATATAACCGCCGCCAAAACCGCTCCGGACAGGGTGGCTATCCAGAGATCCTGTGCCGTTTGCACCGCGAACAGGGTTGGAAAAACGATTGCTACCGGAACAATGCGTATCATATATATCAGGCTGATCAGTTGCGCGCCGTTCACTTTTTCAGCAGGCAGACTCATCGTTGATACCTCTCACTGCGACCCTTTGTCGGCGTCAGGCGGCTGTGGTTTGTTTCCCGGCCTCTGTCTTACCTGGTTGTTCCGGTCAGCCACCAGGCTGGGCCGGCGGTTGAGCATCCACAAGGGCACCCGTATAACGCTGTCTTTCCATTCCTCGATAACCACCGGAGCCACCGGTGCCAGATAAGGCACCCCGAAAGAACGTTGGGCGGTTAGTTTTACGTACATTAAATACAGGCCGACCATTACGCCGAACAAACCTAATGAAGCCGCCAGAATGATCAAAGGAAAACGCAAAAGCCGGGCAGTAATGCCGAGGCTGTAGGCGGGTGTAGCAAAGGAGGCAACTGCGGTCAGGGCCACCACCATGACCATCGCGGGCGATACCAGACCGGCTCTTATGGCGGCCTCCCCCAATACCAGAGCTCCCACAATGCTGACCGCTGGGCCGATTATGCGGGGAAGCCTAACGCCTGCTTCCCGCAGGACCTCAAATACAAGTTCCATTAATACTGCCTCAACAATCGCCGGAAACGGAACCCCATCTCTCTGGGCGGCGATGCTGAACAAGAGCTCGGTGGGCAGCATTTCATGATGAAAAGTCAATACCGCCACATAAAGCGACGGGAGGGTTAATGATATGAAAAAGGTGATAACACGAAGAATTCTAATAAACGATGCTATGAAAAAGCGCTCATAGTAATCTTCAGCCGAGGCCAAAAACATGGATAAGTCTGAAGGAACAATCAGCACAAAAGGACTCCCGTCAGTGAAGATGGCAACCCGTCCCTCCGCCAAAGCCTGGGCCACTCGGTCGGTTCGCTCGGTTCGGAAAACACTTGGAAATATGCTGAAGGGGGAATCCTCTATCAGTTCTTCAATCTGTCCGCTTTCCTGCACAAAGTCAATGTCAATTCGGCCAAGCCGTTGTCGTACCTCCAGGGCAATCCTCTCATCAGCCGTACCCGTAATATAGGCGACGGCTATTTCAGTTTTGCTGATGCGTCCAATTTGCTGTTTTTCAAACCTAAGGTTCGGATCCTTTATCCGACGGCGCAGCAGGCTTATGTTTACATGAAGTGATTCAGTAAATCCCTCCCGTGGTCCCCTCACAACCGGTTCATTTATCGGCTCATCAACCGATCTCCGTTCTCCACCGGGAACGGTGCAGATTAATCCTGCAGCGACGCCGTTGACCAGTATCCCGCATTTCCCCTCCGCAAGCCGGGTAACGAGTTCATCGGCCCCGGCCACTACTTCAACCCGGGTCACTGTTAACAGATTGTCCCGGAGATACTGGAATGCTTGTTGTTCATCTCTTATCTCCCGGCCCAGTTCGGTTGCTTTTTGAACGATGGAATTGGAGATTAGCCAGTCGTCGACCAGACCCTGCAAATGAACAATCAGCAGTTCATGCTGTCGTGAATCACCTGTGCGCAACCGGCGAATGGAGAGATCGAGACTGTCTCCAAATGAGTCCCTGATCAGCCTTTCATTTTCATTTAGTGAAGGTGAGAGGTGTTTCGGCAGTTTGTCGCCGTCCTTGAGGTTTGACTGAAGGCCGGTTGTACCAACTTCAGGGGTTTGCCGCTTTCTTGGACCCAGCACTATTCACCAGACTTTCCCGTTCAGGTTTTCAAGTAAATTTAGTGTGACCTGGTGCACAGGTGAATATGCCTTCGGAGACCTGATACCCCGTCCAGAACGAGCGAAACAAGGGGACGGCGTCAGTGCCGGGACAACACATCAAACCGTCCCCGGTTAACTCAGCTCCGGTTTTTTGCAACAAACCTTATCGGGGAACGAACTCTGTGGTAACCACCTTTTCATAAGGGGCGATCTTATTCAGTTCCCCGGCCGCTTTAATAATGTCCTGCAGGAGATAGAAATGGGACTCCAGCAGCAGGGGATCCTTCTTCCAGGTGTTCTGGTTCTTATAGCGTTCAACAGCGCTTGCCAGGATTTCGTCAGGCTCATCCGGGAAGTGAGGCTTAATGGCCTGGGCGATCTCTTCGGGAGAGTGAGCGTCCACCCACTGCTGCCCCTTGTAGATGGCACGGGTAAACTTGGCAATCAGCTCGGGATTGTTTTCAATGGTGCTCTTCTTGGTAAAGTAAGCGGTATAGGGAACTTCTCCACTCTGTTCGCCGAGCGATGCCACTATATAACCTTTGCCCTCTTTCTCCATGGTTGAGGCGGTAGGCTCAAACAGTATCACATAATCTCCCTGACCGCCCATAAAGGCACCGGGCATGGCGGCAAATTGCATGGTAGTGTCAATGAACACATCTTCCCCGACCTTGAGTCCGTTCTTTTCCAATACGTACTGCAGGACGATGGCCGGCATGCCGCCTTTGCGGCCTCCAATAATTGTTTTCCCCTTCAAATCACTCCACTTGAAATCAGGTTCCGGTTTCCTGCCCATCAGGAAGGTCCCATCCCCATTGGTCAACTGGGCAAATACCACCCCATAATCCTCTCTTCCCTCATTGTAAACGTAAACGCATGCTTCCGGACCGGCAAAGCCGATGTCCGCCTGCCCAGACAGCACGGCGGTCATAACCTTGTCGGCTCCCTGGGAGTTAATCAGTTCAATCTCCAATCCCTCTTCTTCGAAGAATCCCTGCGTCAAGGCCACATACTGCGGGGCATAAAAAATGGAGTGGGTCACTTCCGAAAGCCTGACCTTGGTAAGTTCGCCCTCGGATTTGCCGCAACCGGCGAGAATCAAAGCCAGACTAAGCAGAACTGATAACAACAGTATTATTCTTTTCAAGAGTCATCTTCCTCCCCTCTTTTTAAATCAACCTGCTCCTTTTCAGGACAAACTGTTCGAAATATACCACCCCCTGGTACATGAGCGTAGCAGCCACGGCCAGAATAACTACACTGGTCATCACCAGATCCAGTTTGAATACCTGGCCGCCATATACAATGAGATACCCCAGCCCGGCTTTGGAAACCAGGAACTCCCCAACAATAACCCCGACCCATGACAATCCAACATTGACTTTGAGGGCGTTGATTATATTGGGGAATGAGGCCGGCAACAGCACTTTGGTCAACACATGACACTTGGTCCCTCCAAAACTCCGGACCAGCTTGATCTTATCGGGGTCAGTATTCACAAACCCGTTCAAGACCTCCAGAATGGTAACAATGAGGGATATAGCCAGGGTCATTACAATAATCGCTACAGGTCCTGCTCCGATCCAAACGATGAAGACCGGCCCCAGAGCAATTTTGGGCAAACTGTTCAGTACCACCAGGTACGGCTCAGACACCTGAGAAAAGAATTGGGACCACCATAGCGCAACCGCAATCAAGACCCCCAAAACGGTGCCCAGCAGGAACCCGATAACGGTTTCCAAACAGGTTATGCCGATGTGTTTAAACAGCACTCCCTCGGCATACAGGGTTTTAATCGTATCGAGTACCCGCGAGGGCTGGCTGGTTATGAAAGGGTCAATAATCCTGGCATCGGCCAGGACCTCCCAGAGAACGAACAAGAGGACCAGCACCAGAATCTGGGTTAAACGAACAGCTGCTTTCTCGCGTTTAAGTTTCCTGAGATACCGGGCATGCTCGGCAGAGATAGGTGCCTCTGTCGCGGCAGCCGCGCCGGTTTGGAATTCATGCTCAGACATGAATATCCAGCTCCTTCCATATTTCCTGAAAGTAGAATCTGAACTCCGGTGCTTCGCGGGAACTGAGCGGAGAACGCTTGTGGCAGGTCAGTGATATGTTGTAGATTTTTTTGATGACGCCCGGCCGGTGCGACAGGACAATAACCCGGTCCGCCATGCTGATTGCTTCGGAAATGTCATGGGTAACCAGAATGGCAGTCTTGTTCTCCTTTTTAATAATGGCGTAGATATCATCGGTGACCGCCAAACGGGTCTGGTAATCAAGAGCTGAAAACGCCTCATCCAGCAGAAGGATTTCCGGGTCGGTCATCAGAGTGCGAATTAGAGCCGCCCTTTGTCGCATGCCGCCGGAAAGCTGAGACGGATATTTGTCACGAAACTCGTAAAGGCCGTATGTTTCCAAAAATCTGATGGCTTTTTCTTTTACCTGGGGAGTGACGGCTCTTTGGATCTCCACCCCCAGCAGGACATTCTGCAGGATCGTCCTCCACTCAAACAGGTGGTCTTTCTGCAGCATGTATCCGGCTTTTCTCGAAGGTCCGGTTATTCGTTCTCCATATATGTAAATAGCACCGCAGGTTGGCTTCAGCAGTCCCGAAATCAGCGACAATAACGTGGATTTGCCACAGCCGCTGGGGCCGACTATGCATATGAATTCTCCATCCTGTACTGTAAAGTCAATGTTTTTCAGGGCGTGGATTTCTCCCTCAGGGGACTGATAGGTCATACTGACATTACACACTTCGACCGCAGGTTGCACAGATTTTCCCTCAAGTAACTCTATTTTTAATATGCTAGTCAGGTTTACTTAAATCAGTGAGGGATTTGAACACAAAGGTTGGGGTGGGGCAGTGCAAAAAATATTGGGGTATTGCCATGCTTCCACAGCAATACCCCATTCCAATCCTGTTTTTGCAATCAGCAAAAACCTATAATGTTTTCAGTTCGAATGGTTGAATTCAACTTGTAATTAAGCTATCAATCCATAAATCCCGTGTGTGCTCCAGATTGAAAAATACCTCCCCCACTTGTACCAGAGGCCGGGTGGGCTCGGCCTTGTTGGGCAGGATCACTTCGGCTATTTCTCCTGTGTTCAGCAGGACCTTTTGTCCCGGAGACATGTCCAGGAGATAGTCGACAAAACGAATTACAATTTTTATATCCAGCTGATTACGGTACGCCTGAGCCATAAGCTCTTTGGAGGCTTCGAAGATGGACCGGGGTGGGTGGTAAACCCTTTCCGTGGTCATGGCATCAAATGAATCTGATACCGCCAGGATCCTGGAAAACAGGTGGATTTTTTCTGCGGTGAATCCCAATGGGTACCCCGAACCGTCCAGCCTTTCGTGGTGCTGCAGCACTGCCAGTTGAATTTCCGGTGCTATATCCTTCATAGTTTTTAGAATCTCATACCCGTATTGGGGATGCTTCTTCATCTGTTCCCACTCTTGGCTGTTCAAGTCATACGGTTTATTGAGAACCGCATCCGGCAGCCTAACCTTTCCGATATCATGCATGACACCGGCCATACCCACCATCTTGGCTTTATCTTCTGCCAGGCCCATCAGCTGGCATATCTTCACGCCAATAGCTCCTACGGCAATTGAGTGCTGGGCTGTATATGCGTCCTTACTTCTGAGCTTCAACAGTTGTGTAAATATATTGGTTGAAGCTATAACTTCCGGGTAAAGGATTTCGACGGCTTCCTTAAGGTCATCGGAATTAATCGGCCTCCCGTCCCGCACCTGTTCGATAACATCGCTTACAATAACCTGGCCGACGCGAAAGGCCCCTTCAAGTTTGCTTTTTTGCCGTTCCGCGGGACTTTCCTGTTCCCGGCTCTCTTCCAGGTATACCTCGGTTATGCCTGAGGCCATGAGCTTATCGACCAGGTACGGCTTTAAGACTGTTCCTTTGGCCAACAACAATTGTCCCTGAAGAGTATAAAGGTCTTGCGCCAGAACAGCCCATAGGGACAGATCTTGAATGTTTTTTCTAATTCGAGTTACCGACATGGTCATGGATACGATTTCCCCTCCCAGACATAACCCCTACTTCAACAGTTGTTCTCTCCCTCAGTTCATTGAGTTTATCGATGTTCGGCATTAGATGCTTTACACCGGCATGTATTGAATTTCACGATTATTTTATATTTATATTTGAATTCTGTATGTTTTTAAATAATCCTGCCGTTTTGGGGCCAGAAAAACCAAGCGATTAGGTTATCGGAAACTGCAGCGGTATGCCACAGCATGGGGATTAAACGGCTGCAGTCGCCTCCGGGATCCAGGTCCCCGGCGGTAACTTTTAAGGAAGGGATTAGATCGTGCCCTTATGGCAAGGGTGTTCATAGTCGGCAACGACACTGAACCCGGCTTGGCGGTATCAATCATGCCCGTAAGGAATGTTCCGGGAGTATAACGGCCCGTACTGCTCACGTTGTCCGGCATGCTATTTGAGCCCCATCGCAGCCATCATTATCCGGCTTACCTGGTTGATGGTATCTTCAAAAGTGAGATCGTTTTTGATTATAAATTCAGGGGTAACAACAGCCTGGGCTACGGCCGCAAAAATTGCTGATACGATACGCGGATCGGTTTCCCGGAGTATCTCAACCTCACCCTTCTCTCTGAAAACACTCAACAAGTACATGAATTTTTCAGTCCTGAAAGAGTCAATTTTTTCCCAAATATGTGGATATACCTGTTGAATATCTCTGAGATTGTGGGCTCCAAATATGAACTTACCGTCGGTAACAAGCTTCTTCATAATCGAAGACAAAATCTCCTGCGGACTACAGCCTTTCTTCATTAATCGGTCAAGCTCCAGCTCCATGGCCCGCAGGAATTCGTCAACAGCCGCGGCAATTATATCATCCTTGCCGGCAAAGTAGCGGTAGATGGTTCTCTTGCTTACTCGGGCATGAGCGGCCACTTCATCAACGGTTACTCCGGAAAACCCCCGATGGGCCGACAACTCCTGACAGGCACGGATTATTCGTTCGCGGATTGACATTTTCTCCTCCTCATGACACCCACTCATGCGATTTTTTTCGTGAATCTGAGCGTCGCAATGGTAACGAATATTACCGAGAATACGAGCAACGCAACCACCTGGCCTACCAGGTACTCGGCGCCGATACCCTTAAGGATTATCCCTCGGATGATGTCCAGGTAATATGTTAAGGGAATCACGTCGCTAATATAGTAGATGATCTTGGGCATGGCGTCTCGGGGAAACAAAAAGCCGGACAGCAGAATGCTGGGCAGCATTACAAAGAACGACATCTGAAAGGCCTGCATCTGGGTACGGGCGATGTTGGAGATCATAATCCCCAAACCGAGGGATGCAGTGATGAAAAACAGGGTCAGCCCGTAAAGCTGCAGCACGCTCCCCTTAATGGGCACCTGAAAGACCAGGACCGCCACCAGCAGGGCCACAGTTATCTGCATGTAGCCCAGGACGATATACGGTACTATCTTACCAATCATCAGTTCCAGGGATTTGATCGGGGTTACGAGCAGCTGTTCCAGCGTCCCCCTTTCCCGTTCGCGCACAATGGCTACGGCAGTGAGGATAACCATGGTCATGGTCACGATTATGCCCAATATGGCGGGAACCATGTAGTAAGCCGTGATCCCGTCGGGGTTGTACCAGGGTCGGACCCTTATATCATAGGGCGGTCCCGGAAAATTCGTCTTTTGAAACAGCATTTCCTGTGATTTCAGGAGTCCGATGGAATTGGCGATAGCAACAGCCTGGTTTGATACCATGCTGTCACTGGCGTCAACAATCACCTGAACCTGCGAGGGCTCCCCTCGCTTAAGGGTATGCGCGAAATCGGGAGGAAATATGATTCCCACCTTGGCCTGTCCGCTGTCGATCATTTCCGCGACCTCGTCGTAACTACCGGCCGCAGCTATCATATCAAAATACCCGGACGCGGCAAAGGCCTGCAGGAGGTCACGGCTCTCATAAGATAATGACTGGTCAAAAACCACGGTTTTGATATGCTTCACTTCGGTTTGAATCGCGTACCCGAAAAGGAGCAACTGTACCAGCGGAATCATAAAGATCAGGGCCAGGGTCATTCGATCCCGGCGCATGTGTATGAATTCTTTTTTCAATATCGCCAGTATCCGGTTAATCCTACCGCACCTCCCCTCTTTTTTTCGCCAGGGCGATAAACACATCTTCCAGGCTGGGCGTTATCTCACGCGGTTCAGCCCCCGTACACCCGGCCAATTCCCCAACATAATCTTTACTCTCCAGAAGTACATGCAGCAGCGGGCCATGCAGATTGCACTCCTTAACATATGGGAGGCTTTCAATGGAGGAGATCCTTTCAATAGCTCCAGGTATCTCAAGCTCCACCAGATGCCCCTGTATGGTCGAAAACTTTAGATTACGCGGTGTGTCATAGGCTATAAGATGGCCCTGAGAAATAAACGCCAGACGGGTACACCTCTCGGCCTCATCCATAAAGTGGGTGGTTACGATAACCGTGGTTCCTTCGTTGGCCAGCTGCTGAATAATATCAAAAAAGGAACGGCGGCTGGTGGGACTCACCCCACTGGTGGGTTCATCCAGGAAAACCACCGCTGGACGGCTGATCAGAGCACATCCCAAAGCCAGCCGCTGCCGCCACCCGCTGCTGAGTCCCTGTACCAGTCGGTTCTCGCTGCCCTCCAGGGCGGCCAGGGCCAGCATTTCCCCGATGCGCTTGGTTCTTTCCCGATGGGGTATACCGTAGATGGCGGCATAGAAATCCAGGTTCTCACGAACCGTCAGGTCCTCGTACAGGCTGAACTTTTGAGACATATAGCCGATGCGCTGTTTTATCTCATCGCTCTGAGCGGCTATGTCATATCCCAGGACCGAACCGCTTCCCGATGAAGGTTCCAGTATACCGCAGAGCATCCTTATCAGGGTTGATTTGCCTGCTCCATTGGGGCCCAGAATCCCGCAGACTTCACCGGGCTCAATAGTCAAGCTTACCCGGTTTACCGCTGCAAAATCCCCAAACACTCGGGTCAGCTCCCTGGTCTCAATCGCCGGATTCATGCTCCCACCCCGTTACCGGTTGCAGTCAGGGCTACAAACACGTCCTCCATCGAAGGGGCGACTTCCCGGATGCTGTACACCCTTATTCGTCGTTCTTCCAGGAAGTCATTTATCTCACGGATAGCGGCATCAGGATCTTGAACCGCTATATGGTAACAGTCTCCATAAAATGAAGAGCCATCTATGTTGCTCAGTCCCTCAAACACACGGGGGTCCCTGGTATCGGCCCTTACCTCCAAAAGGCGATGGGGCAGGCTACGTTTTAGCTGCATGGGGGTACCAACTGCCACCACCCGTCCCTCGCTGATGATGGCAACCCGGTGGCAGAGCTCGGCCTCATCCATGTAAGGTGTTGACACCATCAATGTGACCCCTTCTTTGTTCAGCCGGTAGAGTATCTTCCAAAACTCTTTGCGAGATTCGGGATCCACCCCGTAGGTGGGCTCATCAAGGATGAGGATTTCCGGCCTGGTTATCAAGGCACAGGTTAATGCCAGTTTTTGCCTCATCCCGCCTGACAGGTTGGCTGCCAGGCGGTCGCCGAATTCTAGCATATTGGTAATGCGCAGGATTTCCTCGGCTCGCTGCCTGATGGTTGTCTTCTTTAAACCGTACAGGCTTCCGAAGAAGTTGATGTTTTCCATCACCGTCAGATCCCCGTAGAGACTGAAGCGCTGCGGCATATAACCCAGGCGCGACCGGTTGCTGTTATTGGGGTTTTCCTCACCAAAGAGGAGCACCTTCCCCTCATCCTGCTCAATCAGCCCGCAGATCATCCTGAGGAGCGTAGTCTTGCCCGCCCCATCCGGTCCCACCAACCCAAATATCTCATTTTTGTCGACCTCGATGTCCACATGGTCGACCGCAACAATCGTCCCGAAGGACTTAGTGAGCTCGCAGGCTTTGATCATGGCTGTCATTCCCCGGGAAATATTACGTCAGCCGGCATGCCCGGCTTAAGAATTCCTCCATGGTCTTCGTCAATACGGATCTTCACCCCGAAGACCACGTTGGTTCGTTCTTTCTTGGTCTGTATGGTCTTGGGGGTGAACTCTCCTTTGGAGGCGATATCACTGACCGTCCCGGTGAAGGTCCTGGATTCCCCGCTGACCGTAAACGTCACCTTCTGGTTAAGCTTGACTGCGGGCAGGTCATCGGTAGGAATATAGACCTTGATCCAAAGATTGTTCATATCGGCGACCGTCAGCACGGAGGCTCCCGGCGTGACGTATTCCCCCGGTTCGTAGTTCTTTTGGATTACCGTGCCTTTAAGTGGAGATCTTATCTGCAGGTCGTTGATCATGGCCTCGGTAGCCTTAAGCACCGCACGACATCTTTCTACTTCCGCCCGAGCCGCCGATACTACCTCGGGACGATAGCCAGACTTCAGCATGCTGAGCCTGGCTTCAGCCGCTTTGAGTTTGTTCTGATCGACCTCCGCAATCAACCGGAATCGCTCCAGTTCCTCACGGGAGATGGCCCCTTCTGCAAACAAGGCCTCCCGGCTCTTGAGCTCATCGGCTGATTTCTGGGCGGTGGCTCGAGCGATCGCCAGATTGGCTTCGGCTTCAGCGATCTCCTGCTCCCGGAATCCGGACAGCAGTTCCGCCAGTTGGGCTTCCGCCTTCAGGAGAGTCATGGCATCCCGCTCCCTCTGCGCCAGCAGATCGGGGCGCGAGATCTCGGCTGCGATCTGGCCCTCTTGCAGCGTATCGCCTTCCTCGGCGGCAATGCTTTTGATCACCCCGGCAACGGGTGCAGTTAAATCGACCGTGGTCGCTTCAATGGTTCCCGAAGCCTGAACGCCGCGCGTCCTCTGGTTCAAATACACCTGGTACCCATAATAAGAGCCGATCCCCAAACAAATAACCGCAATCAGAATCAAGGCCCTTTTGGCCTTATCCATCCAATCCCTCCCCGGTTCCGCTGTTACATAAATTATAAAGCCCAGGTAAACTAATGACAACATTATAGTTTACCTGGGCGCATTACGATCACCGGTTTTGGCGGCAAACAGGCATTGCAGCCTCAGCATCGTCGACTATTGGTGTCACCCTTCTCCGATGACGACTTGTTCCCGGTTCAGCCAATCACTGTTTGTGGATGCCGAGTTCGCCCATGCAAGATCATACAGTCAGTACTATCCTGTTACTAATTATTTATCGGCTTTTATGCCGACTTTAACAACCCGGCTTCCTTTGCTGACACCATTTTCGGTTGTGCGTGTTTGACCGACTTTTCTTTAAGCACGGACCTGCCCACGCGAGTCAAATAGTCAGATTTTTTGTGTTCGTTTGCAGTGACGGCATTAACGGGTGAATAATGGGATGTATGGTTATCAATTCCATGCAGATGAATAATTTCCTTTTGCGGGCACTTATTCCCCAAAAATTCAAGATATTCATCCTATTATGGGTTTCTTCAATGCGAAACATTGGGAGTTAGAAGCATATACCCGTTCGAAGGGATAAAAAGATCCAATCGGCAGGACAATACAATGTGGTCTCTGTTCAATGAGCAGACGGATCAACAAGCTCTTTCTGCGCCCTAATACTCAATTCCCTTGCGAGCGGAATCTCCCCGGGAATGGTGATGCTTAATCTCAATAATCTCGCTCACTGTGTCCGCAAATTCTATTATCTCCGCGGGGGCGTTTCTTCCGGTGAGGATCAGGTGTAGGCCTCTTCGCCGGTCATTTATCAGGGACAGGACGTCCGTAAGAGGAACCAGACGGTAATAAAGAGCGGTATTGATTTCGTCAAGAATGACCATATCGTTCTCCGGATCTTCCACCGCCTTCCTGGCTGCTTCCAAGCCCATCCGGGCCATTTCATATTCTAGGGGCTCGGGCTCTTCGAGATCTCCGAATTCCCCGGTACCAAACTGCGTTACGGTTAAACCCTCGAGCTGTGAAGCAACCCTGACCTCGCCGGAGTCAACCTTTTTCAGGAACTGTATAACCTGCACCCTAAGCCCGTGACCCACGGCTCTCATGGCCTGGCCAAAAGCCGCCGTCGTCTTGCCCTTGCCGTGCCCGGTTATAACGATAACCAATCCTTTTTCCCCATCCAACGGTAACATCCCCGATATCCACCTCCTAATCAGGCTCGGGGTGGCGGTTGATTCACGTTGGGAATAAGCTGCTCGGCGATGAATACAAGTGCACGAGTCGGCCCTCAGGTGCAGGGTCTTCGTCCCGTCTCGCGATCATGGATTTATAGATGAAAACGGCATTGTGTCTTTTCAATATGCTGTATATTGCCTGTCCTGGGAACACGCATTGTTCGATGAAACCGCCCGCCAAAAGGAGGCGGCCGCCGTCCGTACATAAACCAGAGGCCCCTAAGGATTCAACGATTGTCTCCGTTCATCATTGCGGACATCCCGGTGATAACAGGGCCATTCCCCAACGCCGATACACTTACAGGTTGAAGGCGGCATGAAGAGCATTAACCGCTCTCTCGATCTCATCCGCCGCTATAATACATGAGACCTTGATCTCCGAGGTGCTGATCATCTGGATGTTAATGCCCTCATCAGCCAGGGCGGCAAACATGGTAGCAGCCACCCCGGGGTTGCTCATCATTCCGGATCCCACGATGGAAACCTTGGCCAGGTCTTCACCATAGGCTGTTCCTGAGGCGCCGATTTCCCGGCAGACCCTCTCCACCACCGGCAAAGCTCGCGGCAGGTCATCCTTGGTAATCGTAAACGCTATATCATTGCGCTCATCGCGCATGGCTGCCTGAACGATCATGTCAACATTTATGTTGGCATCAGCCAGAGCCTTAAATACGGCCCGCGCAATACCGGGCCGGTCAGGTACGTCAAACAGAGCCACTTTGGCCACGTTCAGATCATGGGCCACTCCGCTTACAACTCGATTATTCTCCATCTTTTCTGCCTCCATTACCAGCGTGCCTGTTTCCAGTTTAAAACTCGATCTCACCTGAACCTTGACTTTGTGCTGCATGGCGAATTCAACCGCCCGCGGCTGCAGAACTACGGCGCCCAGACTCGCCAGTTCCAGCATCTCATCATACGATACGACATCCAGCTTGCTGGCGTTTTTCACGATCCGCGGATCGGCCGTAAAAACCCCGTCAACATCAGTATATATATCACAGATATCAGCTTTGAGCACAGCCGCCAGAGCTACCGCCGTAGTATCCGAACCGCCCCGGCCCAGCGTGGTCAGGTCCCCCTGGGGAGAAATGCCTTGATATCCGGCTACCACTACTACCTTGCCCTGATTCAGCTCCTCTTTTATGCGGTCGGGTTTTATTTCCGTTATCCGCGCCCGGCAGTGAATCGAGTCGGTCATAATCCCGCTCTGCCATCCTGTCAGCGATACGGCCGGGCATCCCATGCTGCAAAGAGTAATGGCCAACAGAGCCGCTGACTGCTGTTCCCCGGTGGTCAGAAGCATGTCCATCTCCCGGTCCGGTGGGTTGCTCCCGACCTGGTGCGCCAGGGCTATGAGTTCGTCGGTCAAATCGCCCATAGCCGAAACCACGACCACAACCTGATTCCCACGATCACGCTCGCTTATCACCCGGGTAGCCACGTTTTTTATTCTCTCAGTATTCGCTACGGAACTCCCTCCGAATTTCTGTACAACCAGCCCCATCCTACTGCTTCACTCCTTCGTTTTGTACAACGTTTATCCCATAAAAGGTCTGTTCTAACCAAAGATCGCCTTGAGCACCGTAGCTTCATCCGCGGGAACAACATCCGGGGTTATGGCTGCGGTTTTTATCGCATTGTCCGGGTCCTTCAAACCATGCCCGGTATTTATGCATACAATTTTATCATCCGGTTTGAACTGTCCGGTTTTGCTGAGCTTTAAAATACCGGCCACGGAAGCCGCCGATGCCGGTTCCACAAAAAGGCCTTCTTTTCTGGCCACCAGCCGGTAAGCTTCCAGGATCTCATCGTCCGTAACCATCGAAATCGAGCCGCCCGAATCCTGGTAGGCTTTTACCGCCTGTTTCCAGCTGGCGGGGTTGCCGATGCGGATAGCGGTGGCCACGGTTTCCGGATTGGGCACCACCTCACCCCGGACTATCGGGGCCGCGCCTTCGGCTTGGAAGCCGAGCATGCGAGGCCGGTTTTCAACCATACCCCGCTCATGGTATTCGCAAAAACCCTTCCAGTAGGCGGTTATATTGCCCGCGTTCCCTACCGGAATTGCCAGGTAATCCGGAGCTCGCCCCAGCCGGTCGCAAATCTCAAATGCTCCCGTCTTCTGTCCTTCTATCCGGAAGGGGTTAATGGAATTGACCAGAGTTACCGGGTACTTGGAGGTAATGTTCCTCACGATGGTCAGGGCTTCATCAAAGTTGCCGTTTACCGCCAGTACCTGGGCTCCATATATCAAAGCCTGGGCCAGTTTGCCCAGGGCAATCTTGCCTTCAGGTATCAAGACCACGCATCGCATACCGCAGCGGGCAGCATAAGCCGCAGCCGAAGCGGAAGTGTTGCCGGTTGAGGCGCACATAACCACCTGGGCGCCGTCCTCCCGGGCTTTGCTCATGGCCATGGCCATTCCCCGGTCCTTAAAGGATCCGGTGGGATTGGCACCTTCAAACTTCAGGTAAACCTCGGCCCCAACCATGTCTGACAAATTGGGGGCAAATATAAGAGGGGTATTCCCTTCCTGCAGCGAAACCACCGGGGTTTTTTCAGTGACGGGAAGGAAATCGCGGTATTCTTCAACAATTCCTCGCCATCCGGCCTTATGCTCCATAGTCTTCCACTCCTTCGAGTCTGATTACATTTTCCACAGCCCCAACGATACTCATTCCGTTCAAAACAGTCAAGGCGTCGCGAAGATTTGACTCCTGTACTTCATGGGTGATGAAGACCAGGTGAGCAAATCCATTATAGGTATCCTTCTGCAAAACGGTGGCCAGACTGACCTCATGATTTCCCATCACACCGGCGATGCCCGCCAGTACTCCGGGACGGTCCTTGGCCAGCATGCGGATATAGAACTTTGCCCGCTGGCTGCTGGTGGGTATGACGCTTTTCTCTTCATAGCAGGTGCAGGTAAGGCGCCCGGTATCGTTGCGCTGAATATTTCGCACGATTTCCATCAGATCCCCGACTACCGCGCTGGCCGTTGGCATCTGCCCGGCACCGCGACCGTAAAACATCAGGTCGTCTACCGCGTCTCCGCGCACAAAAACGGCATTATAAACCCCGCTGACCGCCGCCAGAGGATGATCCTGCGGTATAAATGCCGGATGCACCCGGACCAGTATGCCGTCCTCCTCCTCTTTGGCTATGGCCAAAAGTTTAATCTCGTAACCCAGTTCCCGCCCGTATTTGATATCCAAGGGGGTAATCCTGGTGATTCCCTCCACATATACCTCCTCAAAAGTAACCCGGCTGTTGAAAGCAATCGAAGCCAGTATCGCTATTTTGCGAGCGGCATCAAAGCCCTCCACGTCAGATGTCGGGTCAGCTTCGGCATAACCCAAAGCCTGGGCCTCTTGCAGGACCTTTTCGTAAGGCTGTCCCTCCCGGGACATCTTGGTCAGAATGTAGTTGGTGGTACCGTTCAGTATGCCGATAACTTCCTTGATCCGGTTGCCGGCCAGGGACTGCTTCAGGGGAAACACGATGGGAATGCCCCCGCCGACGCTGGCCTCGAAGTAGAAATCAACACCGTTTTCGGCCGCGGTATCAAAAATCTCCCGGCCATGGCTGGCGATCAGGTCCTTATTGGCTGATACCACACCTTTGCCATGGCGGAGTGCCTGAAGAATATATGTTTTCGCCGGTTCGATCCCGCCGATCAGCTCGACAACTAAGTGGATGTCTTCACTCAGAATCTCATCCATGCTCTCGGCAATAATTTCATCTCCCAGACCCAGGGCATAGACCTTGGAACGGTCCAATTCCAGAATTTTTTTGATGACGATCTCCTGACCGATTCGCTGGGCGATAATGTCCTTGTTTTCTGCCAGCAGTTTTACTACCCCGCTGCCTACGGTGCCGCATCCGAGTAATCCAACATTAATCATATCTCATCCTCCTAGCTTCTACCTATGAGTTCAGATTGCAGTACCCCGTCAATGGCGTCCAGCCCTGCCAACAATTCATCCACGCCAATGCGCAGGTCTTCCACATCAACCGATATGGTCACGTTCGCCATGCCGCGCAGAGGCAGGCTCTGGTTGATGGTCAGGATGTTCCCCGACTGGGAGGCCACATAATTCAACACCCTGGACAATACACCGGCTTCATGCCTCAATTCCAGAGAAAGGGTGATAATGCTCATGGTTCGGGTATCCAGGAAGGAGAAAACCCCATCCCGGTACTTGTAAAAGGTGCTGCGCGGAATCCCCACCTGTTCCAGGACCTCCGCCACCGGTACCGAACCCCGCTGCGCGATAAGCTCCTTGGCCCGGGCCGTCTTTAGAATGGCTTCGGGAAGAATATCCTCTCTCACCAGATAAAACTTCTTTTCCTTCTTCAAGCCTATCCCCGCTGTCTATCCACCGTGGATTTTATTCTACACCCGGTGGACATTATAGCACAGAAATCTGCCGCACGTAAGCATTTTTTCGACGCGTAAACAGTTCGGGTTCACATTCCCGCCAAAACGCGCGGTTTCTCCGCAGAGCGGACGCTGGAACCGAGCACTGCGCTCCGTGAAGTAAAGGACCAACCAAGCGAAGATCGCGAGCCCGCCTCGGAAACATGGAGGTGCCGGATGTGACTGACTGTGCCAATGGGGTCCTTACCACCGGTAGGGTCCAATACATAACGAAGGCGGGCGGATTAGCGCCGTCCCGCCCGCCTTGATAACATCAAATCGCCGGCTCAGTCCTCGTGGACGTAATACTTGACATCGATGACATCGTCCCGATAGCCGGAGCCTTTTACAATCCGTTCATAAATGGAAGAAGGAAGAAAAGAGGAAGCCTGCTTCAAAACTCGATGGGCCAAATCGGAGAGGCTCTGCTGGTCCTTCCACCCGTCCCGGAAAACGGAGTGTCCAACCTGCTGCATTATGGTCAGGATTACCATCGCCAGAAGGAGTATATCGTCAACCTGCCCCGTAAACGGAATCAAGTCCGGTATAAGATCCAGGGGTGACAACACATAAAGAATGGTTCCCAACAACATAATCTTTTGGTTTAAGCTTATCCTGCGGTCACCCATCGTTTTAACCAGCAGGCGGAGGAGCCTGGGTATCAGCGCAATGGCTTCCTTCAACAGGGTTTTGGATTGTTGGTTTCTCATATCATCACCCGTGCTGCAAAAGTGGGACCGAGGTCCCCTATGTACACCCTCTTATGCTGTAAAATTCCCTCACCATTATATCATGATACCCTTCAGTCTTCGTAAAACACGAAAGCGTAATACCGTAGGCCTTTGGGAGTCATAAGGGCAAAGGTTCGGATGAAATCTATCTTATAGTCAACATTCTTAGCTTGACACATAACGCTGGAAAAGTCATCAAGGTCCTTGGTCAGGTCATCCGGGCGCCGCTGCTCCAAAAGCAGGCAATTCTGGCGGAAAAACTTCATCTGTTCCTCGACCACCAGTCCAAGGTAGTACTGTCGATCGATACGGTCCCATTCAAGCATAGTTACATCCAATACCTTGCACTGAGTGTCCATTATATAGGTGTTGATCTGCTTCTCGAATTGCACATCCTTGTTTTTCAGGAAAACCAGTCTTCTCGCCTGGCCCACATCCATCACCTGCATAATGTTACTATGTTCTAATGTAATCTTCTTCTTACCAACAAATAATTCCTCCATAGGAATCATGTAGGGGAAAACAAAAGCCGGCGTCAAGCCGGCATTTATAATGAAGAACATCTATTGCGCAGTGGGTGCTGCCATCAGATAATGATGCAGATGAGTCCTCCGCTAACGTCATTAACGATACGGCTAACTGTTTCTGAGAGTTTACGCTGGACGTTTTCGGGCATCCCGTGAAGCTTATTCTGTATGCCTTCCCTCACCAGGTCATGCAGGGACTTGCCGAAGATATTGGACTCCCAAATCTTCTGCGGGTTTTCCTCGAATTCGTCGAGCATGTAGCGGACCAGTTCCTGGGTTTGTTTCTCAGTCCCGATTATCGGGGTAATCTCCGTGGAGATGTCGGCTCGAATTATATGAAGCGAAGGAGCTTTCGCCTTTAGGCGTACTCCGAAACGGCTTCCCTGCCGTATTAACTCGGGCTCTTCCAGGAACATATCCTCCAGACTCGGTGCCACCACCCCGTACCCGGTAGCTTTGACATCCTCAAGCGCGGAAGATACTTTGTCGTAAGCCTTCTTCGCCACCGCCAGCTCCCGCATCAGCCGCATGACATCCCAGTCTCCCTGCACATCAAAACCGCTTATTTCGCTCAGCACCTGGTAGTATACTTCTTCGGGAACTGCGAGGTCGATTGAAGCTATCCCGGTACCAAGGTTCATCTCCTTTATGGTCACCAGGCTGATGTATTCGATATCAGCCAATTTATTCATGGCCGTATCAATATCCCGGACCTTCCTTACATCTTCCAGGATTCCCCGAATGGAACCCTCAATCCTGCTGCGGAGCCAGAAGTCTTCTTCAACCTCGTCAACCCATTTGGGCAGACTGATATTGACCTCCTGCACGGGGAATTCATAGAGGGCTTCCTCCAGGACTTGATAGACGTCTTCCTTGGACATCTGCTGACAATCAAGCGGAATAACGGTTACCCCGTATGTAACGGACAACTCCTCAGCCAGCTCGTGTACTTCTTCCGTATAAGGCCGAGTGGAGTTAAGTATAACAACAAAGGGCTTCTGCAGTTGCTGAAGCTCCCTGATTACTCTTTCCTCAGCCTCCAGATAGTTTGCTCGAGGGATATCGCATATAGACCCATCGGTAACTACTACCAGGCCTATGGTGGAGTGATCCTCGATAACCTTTCGGGTTCCGATCTCCGCGGCTTCTTCAAACGGGATCTCGTATTCGAACCAGGGGGTGCGTACCATACGGGGTTCTTCGTCCTCTTCGTACCCGAGCGCTCCCGGAACGGCGTAACCGACGCAGTCAACAACCCGAAACCTGGCCTTCAAGCCGTTCTTTATGCTGATCTCGACGGCCTCGTTCGGTACAAATTTCGGTTCGGTTGTCGTTATTGTTCGCCCGGCTCCACTAAGGGGCAGCTCATCCTTGGCCCTTTCCCTCTCATAATAGTCTTCGATGCCGGGAATGACCATAAGTTCCATAAACCGTTTAATGAAAGTGGATTTCCCTGTACGAACCGGTCCAACAACCCCCAGATAAATATCGCCGCCAGTTCTTTCGGCGATATCTCTCAAGATGTTGTTTCCCTCCACTGTAATTCCCTCCTCGGTTAAATCTCTTAAAGAAGCTTCCCTCTCCTGCAGGCGACCTTGCCTATTTTTATGCAACTTATCTCGTTAACAGTACAAATATATGGAGCAAAATAGATTAATATTACCAGGTATGAAAAAATTGTGGACGTTCCCACCCTTCTCCATATCTTCCTTTTCGTAATTCTGGCTGAATACAAGCTGTCGCAGGGGATGCATGTCCTTGGGTCATGTTTTTGCTGTGATATGACCGCCATCCGGCGCCCGGTGCGTTTGGGCCTGCCCTTGCGGATGGTTTATACTGAAGTTTAGTGAATATGACTTGAAGAGAGTACCATCTTTATGAAAGGAGAAAAAACGTGCTCTACATCAGAGACGCGGTCATCAGCGATCTGCCTGCGATAATGAAAATATACAACTATGCGGTTAAAAACCTGGCAGCTTCCTTTGACATTCAGGAAAAAACAATTGCCGAACGGTTTAGATGGTTTATTAAGCACCGCGGCAAATACCCGCTGATTGTGGCCGAACTTGACGGCAAGGTTGTGGGTTACTGCTGTCTGAGCAGTTTCAGGGACAAAGCCGCCTATTCGCAGTCCGCCGAACTGTCAATATATATAGCCCCCGGGTACTGGGGCCGTGGCATCGGAACTGAACTCATGCAGGAATTACTGCGGCGAGCCAAAAAACTCAAATACCATACTATAGTTGCCGGGATCACCGCCGACAATGAGGCCAGTATACGGCTGCACCGGAAGTTCGGCTTTGAATTGGTAGGCTGTTTCAAGGAGGTAGGCTTCAAGTTCGGCCGTTGGCATGATGTAAACTTTTATCAGCTGGTTATTGAGGCAACCTAGTCTTACGGCAGGGTTTCATCCTTCTTATCTCTTTCCATCAGCTTCCAGACTGCCGGCCTTGGTGGCTGATCCTCGAAAAGAACCTGGTAAACGACGTTGGTGATCGGCATTTCCAATCCCATTTCACGGGACATCTCAAAAGCCGCCTGGGTAGTGTATATGCCTTCAACAACCATGCCTATCATTTCAACAACCTGTTCCCGCTTGTGTCCCTGGCCGATAAGATAGCCGGCACGGTTGTTTCGCGAGTGACGGCTGGTGCAGGTCACCACCAAATCCCCAAGCCCGCTCAGGCCGGAGAAAGTCTGAGCCCGTGCTCCTACCCTTACTCCCATGCGGATTATTTCCACCAGACCCCGGGTTAAGAGCGCTGCTCTGGTATTATCGCCAAAACCCAACCCCTCACTGATCCCGGTGGCTAAAGCGATGATGTTCTTCAGGGAGCCGCCCATTTCCACCCCGATAACATCCTCACTGGTATAAACCCTGAAACAGCGTGACATGAACACGTCCTGGACCAGCCGCGCCACCGGAGGATTAGATGATGCAGTAACTACGGCTGTGGGTATTTGTCGTCCCACCTCTTCCGCATGACTGGGGCCGGACAAAACGGCATACCTTCTGAGGGTGTCGGGGCCCCAGGTATCACTCACCACCTCGCTCATCCGCAGGTGAGTTCCGATTTCCAGCCCCTTGGCGGTATTTACAATGACCACGTCCCTCCCGACCCGGTCTTCAATCTGCCGGAGAACCGAACGCAGGGCCTGGGAAGGAACCGATAGAACCAGCATTTTCGTCCCGCTCAAGGCATAATCAAGGTCATCGGTAACTTCAACTGCGTCCGGAATGCTTACTCCCGGCAGGAAGCGCGCATTTACCCGGGTGTGGGCTGTCTCCTCGATTCCGTCCTCTTTTCTCCCCCACAGTGTAACCTGTTTTCCGTTGCTCCCCAGCAGAACCGCCAGAGCCGTCCCCCAGCTGCCCGCTCCGATTATGGTTATCTTATGCACGCTATACCCTCTCTCCTATCCGGGGTTCCTTTCCCTCACGCAGGCGCTTTATGTTGTCCTTGTGGCGGTAGATCACCAGGATTGCCAGGAGAAAGGTGAGGATGATGACGAATTTTTCCTGGGGATAAAGGAACATGGTCAGGAAGGGAATAACAACGGCGGCAGTAAGCGAACCCAGGGATACGATGCGGGTTAACCCAACCACGGCCACAAAGGCGAAAAACAGGTATAGTATGGAATACGGAACCAGGAAAACCAGAGCCCCGGCCGAAGTCGCCACACCCTTGCCGCCTTTAAACCTCAGGTACACCGGATAGCAATGCCCAACTACCGCCGCTAACGGGCACAGCAGCACAAGGACCCCTCCGCCCATAACGGATGCCAACCAGGCGGCGAAAACGCCTTTGAGGATATCGCCTGCCATCGCCAGAATTGCCGGGGCTAACCCGGCTGAACGCAAAACATTGGTGGCCCCCACATTCCCGCTGCCGGTTTTCCTGATATCAACCTTGCCCATATGTCGACTCACTATGTAGGAAAAGGGTATGGAGCCGATCAGGTAACATATGATTACCAGCAAAAGCTCTTTCATCAGCATCACTCCTTGCCCGTTCGCTGTCGCGGTACCAGCCTGATGGGCGACCCTTCAAAGCCGAAGGCCTGCCTCAAAGTGTTCTCCAGATACCTGAGGTAAGAAAAATGCATCAATTCCACATCATTTACAAATAAAACGAAGGTCGGCGGTCCGGTCTTGACCTGCGTGGTGTAATAGATCTTAAGTTTTTTCCGTCCGGCTCCCGGTGGCGGGTTGAGAAGCAAGGCTTCGTTGATCACCCGGTTCAACTCCGCCGTCTGTATCTTGGAGTAGTGTTGCTCAGCAACGAAATCAACCAGCTCCAGGATCTTTTGAACCCTTTGTCCGGTCAAAGCCGAAACGTACAGAATGGGAGCATAGGCCATGAACTTCAAGTCTTCTCTTATATCTTTATCATAGACGGTCATGGTATTGGCATCTTTGGTGACCAGATCCCACTTGTTAACCACAATCACCGATGCCCGACCCTGCTCGTGAACAAAGCCGGCAATCCTCTGGTCCTGTTCCGTGACCCCTTCAGTAGCATCAATTATTATGAGTACTACGTCGGCGCGATCCACCGCCTTAAACGCCCGCATTACACTGTATCTTTCGGTGGAAACGGAAATCTTGGTCTTCCTGCGAATTCCCGCGGTATCAATCAGGATATATCGGTTTCCCCCATAATCAAAAGGGGTATCAATGGCATCACGCGTGGTACCCGGAATATCACTGACTATAACCCGTTCTTCGCCCAGGATGGCATTGACCAGTGACGACTTGCCGACGTTCGGCCGGCCAACCACCGCGATCTTGGTAATTAAGCCCTCTTCCTCAATGTCTTCATCCGGTTCCGGGAAATTGGCGGCTACCTCGTCCAGCAGGTCGCTGATGTTGAGACCATGAGCTGCAGAAATGGGAATTGGGTCTGATAACCCCAGAGAAAAGAATTCATAAAACTGCGTCTGTTTGTGGAAATCCTCAACCTTGTTGGCTGCGAGTACTACAGGTTTGCGGCTCTTTCTCAGTATTTCGGCAATAGCTTCGTCTTCCTGAACCAGACCTTCCCGGGCATCGACCACCATGATAATAACATCGGCCTCTTCAATGGCGAGCTCCGCCTGCTTCTGCACCTCGGCGGCCAGCCCCTCATCACTCCCGGTGGTGAAACCGCCGGTATCGATGATTATAAACTCCCGACCTTCCCATTCGGACTTTTCATAGATGCGGTCTCTGGTTACACCCGGGATATCTTCGACGATCGCCTTTCTCATTCCTGCCAGCCGGTTAAAAAGAGTAGATTTGCCAACATTGGGTCGGCCCACAATAGCCACTACTGGTTTTGACATCTTTCCCTCCTTTGGGGCCGCCTCTGCCGGCCCCTGCCGAGTACGGCATCCAACATGGCTCTCGGGTTGGGGTCAACGACCTCGATTTCAGCCCCCGACATCGCTGAAAGTTGAGATACGGTCATGTCATCAAGCAGCAAGGTTCCGCCATCTCTCAGTACGGTTTTGGGCAGCAGAATCCTCTCCCCCTCATAGCTCCTTCCTAAGGCCCGGAGTATGTCGTGTCCGGTCAGAAGGCCGGTCACTGTCACCCGACCCCCGAAGTAGTGATTGGTAACCGGAATAATACGGAGTTTGATTCCCAGCGGTTCAAGCATCCGAACAACATCGGCAAACATAGATTCCGCCGAACGGCCACATATGACATAGATCGGCTCCTCCGGGGTTTCGATTGATTTTAAACCTGACAAGAGATCCTGCAGCTCCTCCAGAAAAGAGGCGGCCATTCCAATACCGTTTTCCAACTGCGGGTAATCATCATAATACCACGGTTCCGGAAAACTCTTCCCGGCCATGACAAAAAACTCGTCCGCCAGGTAAACAAAGCCAACCCCCAATTCTTTTCGGAACTTTGCCTGCCAATCATCCACCAGGTCAATTAGGGCAAGGGCCATCTCTTTGGTAACCGGTGTCAGCGGGGGCAGGCCTTCACGATAACCGGTTATTCCTACCGGTACGATTCCCACACTCCTTACCCCCGGCCACAGGGATTTGAGGTCGTCTACGGTTTGTTCCAGGATCCTGCCGTCGTTAATGCCCGGACATAGAACTACCTGGGTATGTACCTCAATGTTATGCTCTGCCAAGCGTTTCAGGTCGCGCATTACGTTCCGCGCTTTTTCGGACCCAAACATCCGGGCGCGGGTATCGGGGTCGGTAGCATGCACCGATACATAAAGAGGGCTCAGCCTCATCTCCAATATCTTGTTCCAATCTCGCCGCCCCAGGTTGGTCAGGCTTATAAAGTTGCCGTAGAGAAAAGAAAGCCGGTAGTCATCATCCTTGACGTAAAGAGTACTCCTCATACCCGGCGGCAGTTGGTCCACAAAGCAGAACAGGCATTTGTTGATGCACGACCTAATGCGGTCAAAAACTACGGCATCAAATTCGAGGCCCAGACTCTCCCCATAATCCTTCTCAATATCCAGAACCCAGGTTTCCCCGTCCGCTTTTTCGATTTCAATCTCCAGGTAGTCTTCATCGGTCAGGAAAGAATAGTCCAGGATATCATTAACCGTCTTGCCGTTTATTGATAAAAGCCGGTCTCCCGGTTCAATGCCCATTTCCTCACCAATGCTGCCCGGCATCACCCTGGCAACTGTGGCGCCTCGTCTGGCCAAAGTTCATTCCCCCGTCAATCAGGATATCCACCATTATCCGGCAAAACAACGGGTCGGTCAAGGACTGTTCAAAAAGCGGTGAAAAGGGAGTACCCTTGTCAGCCCGCCTTATACCCAAACCCGGTCATATTATCCGATACTCCGTGCAGTAATGCAACCTGCTCGCTGAGCCTAAAGGCTTCGGACTTTATCAGATTAAACTCACGGGTAATGATATAATCGGCAACCAGACGGTTAATACCGTTGCCAATTCCGAGAGGCATCCAGTGGGCTTTTGATGCAGCCCAAATGTCAAGTTCCCCGGGTATTCGTATCTCCTTTAGCAGCAGCTGTGACGAATCAATCCCCATAATCTGACTAAAGCCATTGATTGCTCTGCTGCCGATACTCACCAGTCGCCCCAGTCCCAGAGTGTAAACATGGTTGCCATACCTATCGCAGCCGATGTTTATGGGAAAACCGCTGGAGTCAAGAGAGAGGTCACAGTAGCCGTCCAGTTGGTTGAATTCTTTTACGGATGTGTTTTGCAGGTAAAGGTGAGCGGCCACCAGGGTATGATGCACACCGGTGGTCCCAACCAAAAGGATTATCATTCCCTTCCCCCTTTCATCTCGTTTTTTACCCTCTCCACTGCCTGCACCAGTTGAGGAAATGCCAGACGGGTTCCCCAAATCAAGATGGGCCGCCCCAGGGAAACCAACCCCAGCCGGCGGGAGAGGAATCCTCCCGCCATCATCAATATGTTTACATAATGCATGGTGTTTACTACCACCACCCGGTCTTTTACCCCCAGCAGCTCGGCCAGTCCCATAAATATCCTGTCCAACCTGCTTCCTAGGTTCTTTTTGCCCAGCACATAAACTTCATCGCCTTCACCGGTGCGCCCCATAAACCGGATGACCCCGTATACTTCACCCGGTGTTTTGTCGAAGTACGGCAATGCCATCAGCTCTTGAAAAGTAGGAATGCGATTGGTCGGTAAAAGGCCGAGATGGATAGCCGCCGCCGTGACCGAGGAGTGTGAGCCGCCAAAACAGTGATAGATGATCTTCATAATTTCGCCTCATGATTGTTTATTTGCGGTCAGACCTGGCAACAAATCTCCGAGGTCGTCACCAAAGTACCGAAACCGCTGAAACCGGAGGACCCGCCCGAGGGCAACAAATTTCCGTGGTCGTCACCAAGTGCGAAAAAGGTCAATGCCTCGGAAGCCATATCGCAACAACAGCCGGCTCCAACCATGATGACTGAAACCGGCCGGTTGCGTTTCTGGATTCAATCTGGCCATTCTTACTTGGTCTTTTTTCGATTTATGGCAATATACGCACCGTAAGCAACAGCAACTCCCAGCAGGATTAATATGACCGCGGTCCAATCACTGCGCTGGTTCCCGGCCGCCGATACATTCACCAGCGGGGCGGCATCGCTGTCCTGTTTGCTCTCAACTCCGAAGACATCGGGGATAACTTGCGCGAACATCTCTATTCCCCTTCTGGCGTCTTCTTTGCTGTTCGTGTGCGTACCAACTTCGACCAGTATCGACCTTGGAGACAAGTCCTGGTTGTAGCAACCTCTGCCCATGAATATCCCGGCCGAGAGTCCCGGGCATTTTTCATCCATATAGGCTTTGATTTTTTTTGCAAACTCCAGATTTGACGACATATGAGGGTTCTGCTTGCCCACTACCAGCTTGACCCGAGTAACCTTTTGACTATTTACATTGGCGGTATACACCTCTGCCGGTACCGCGTCCCGGTGGAGATCCACCAACCCCACGCATCCCTGCTGCAGAAGTTTGGAAGCAGTGCGGCGGGAACGGGCGTAGGCGTTTACATCATGGGGGTTATGAGAGGTCTTGTCAAACACCGCATTTACCCCCTGAGATTTCAAAGCGTCCCTCAAAGCCTCTCCCACCTGGTAGATTCCTCCCCGGCCGCTTATACTTTTCTTACCGTCGGAGGGAACGTATGATTCATCGCTGTGCGTACAGTAGATGCCTATAGTTCCGCGGTTTTTGGCTATCACCGGTGTCAAGCCCAATATTCCCGAAATCTTGGGGGCCTCAGCTTTTACTTCCGGCATTTTTTCCACCCCCACCAGAGTACAGCGGCAGGTGTCCCCTTCGATCTTCGCCACCCTGAACCGCCGGTTGTCGGGGGTTATGAACTCGTCATCCTTATAAACCTGCATAGCGGTTTTGGTCAGGATCTCTCCTTCTTCACTCACCAGGGTGTAATAGCCTCCGTCGGTTCTTTCATGTTCATAACCTCCCATGGCCGCGTCGGCTGACAGGTTCCATATAGCCGCCAACAGGAAGGAAAGAATAATAAGCCTTTTAAGCACCGTCCTCATTCCTTTCCGCATCTTGTTCGGGTACCGGTTTACGGGCCGGCTCTACCTGCGGTTCACGCAGATTTTTAACCAGTTCCTCGGGCCGCCCTTCCACCTCCGGGCCTCCCTGAACCCGTTCCAGGATTTCGCCGACACCTTCTGCCAACAGTACTGCCAGAATACCGGAAAGAACCAGAGCGTCAAAGGCCCCGGCGCCACCAAGGTTGACGACCCCGGGATTGCCGGTTCGCATCAGCCAGATAAAATGCCCCACGTCAAGAGCAAATACCCCCATTACCGCCGCAAAGAATGCCCCACGGCGGGATCTCCCGGCAATGTAGGCCACAGTTCCGGCTACCAGAGGATAAATGTAGATGGGATCGATGAACATCTGCTCCGGCTCCGCACCCAATACCCTGCCTACCAGGAACAGGAGGGCGGCCGTCACACCGGCGGCAACAATGGCCCTTATCCACTCATAGGCTTTGCCCGCACCCGCCAGGACGTAGATGGCCAGGATGATGGGGATTATTCCCCCCAGATTGATCGTCAGACGACTGGTCACAGGTATATCAATAAAACTGCCCACTATTATGGCCGCGATTACGCCCAGCGCAGCACGGTCAGACAGCCTCAGACGGTCCAACACCCGGTGTCCGACGCCAAAATAGATGAGTATCGATACTGCCAGAAGTGTCAGTAACCCTAACGGATATTGAAGCATGTTCATCTTCCTTTCCACTGTGATGGAATTAGATTTCCCTGCTGATTAACGAATGATACAACCATCCCGGGCAAGGGGAGGGATGTTCCTGGGGCATGATTGGCGGCGTGCCGCCAAGTAAAAAGAAAAGAACAAAGCCACCGGGCATCCCGATGGCTTTATTTCTATCCGTATAGTGATTCTTGTTAATCCTTCCGGTTTTTTGCGGGAGAGTAATTGGATACGACTACAGTTCAGATGTGCAATGGGGGCAGCGGGTAGCTTTAATCGACACCTGTGACCAGCAAAACGGACAATCCTTGGTGGCAGGTTCAGGAGCCGGTTCCTCCCTCTTAAACCTGTTAATCTGCTTGACAACGATAAATATAACGAAAGCCACTATTAAGAAGTCGATTACGTTATTGAGGAACAAACCGTATTTTATCAATGGTGCACCTGCTTCAACCGCCTTCTCCAAAGATTCGTAATGCTGTCCAGAAAGGTTTATATAAAGATTGGAAAAATCGACTTTTCCCAGCAGCATTCCGATGGGTGGCATTAGAACGTCGTTCACGAACGAGGTAATGATTTTGCCGAATGCGGTTCCGATTATAATACCTATTGCAAGATCAATCACATTGCCCCTCATGGCAAAGTCGCGAAATTCCTTCCACATCTCTATCACCCTCCATTAAGTTTTTTTAACCTTAGGTAACAACATTATTGGACACTACTCGGCTGATAACCTTTTCGATTACACAACAGGAAATAACCGGTTTAAATCTCGATGAACGAGTTGGCCCAAGTATTGACAGCAAAAGCCTAAAAGCAAACCATATACGAGCGAAGAGAATACCAAGAGCCGGGGAATCTTCGACCCTGTACGCCAAGAATTCTTGCCAACATACCTTCGTCTGCCCGACTTCCCGCAAAAATAGAGCCACCGGGCATCCCGATGGCTCAACTCTGTTCGTATAACCAACTCCTGTAATCCTTCCAGTCTTTTTTGGGTTGAGAAGTCCGTAACCGGTGGTGTGCATGCAGAATCCTCGATTTAATCCAACCTACGGATTCATTTTATACGCCCCGTCAAGGACCGAAACCTGATCTTTCCAGAGTCTCATTTCCCGGGCCGGGTTGATGTCCGGTTCGGTTAACGCGATCTTCTGCAAATACTTCTTCTGCTCGGGCGAGTTTTCAAAGTTGGTCAGCTGATTCAGAGCGTAACCTGAGAAGTCACGTACCAGGCAGTAGAATATATGGTCGGTAAGGTCGTCATCGATATTGTAGATCTTGCAGTTCTCCATGATCAGTTGGGCATAGACGATCAGGGTAAACATCTCGCCCAAAGCCAGCATGTAGTCAACCCGTTTAGACTGTTCCGGAGTTGGACTTGCGTTGCTCATCAGATCCTTGAACAGTTCGATCTGCTCTCTGAAGATGTTGACGTTGGGCAGGTTTACGCCTTCGTAGGCCAGGCGGTAGTCCGGGAACCGCACCTTGGCCAGACCGCCCGTATACTGCTTGAACACGTACTCATCGTTGCCGGGTTCGTCTCGCTTCGGAATATACGGATACTCAACCGGGTTGAAGAAGTAATTCTGCAGGAATTTCACGACCAGGTTGATGTTCACGTGTACCGTTCCTTCCAAACGCGGTATCATTCCGATTTCCCTGACGGCTGCTTCAAAGTAGGTATCCTGCTCGAATCCCTTGGCGGTTATGGCGTCAAGCAGCATGTCTATGACCCTAACCCCTTCCCTGGTGACCTTCATCTTCTGGATGGGGTTGAACAGTAGGTAACGCCGGTCCTCGTTGGAGGCGGCACGGAAGTAGTCCAGGCTCCGCAGGGCAAAGAGCTTCATGGCGTTAAGCCGGGTGAAGGATTCAACAAAGAAGGTCCTGATGTGCGGGAAGTTCGTTACCGGCTTGCCGTAGAGAATGCGGTTGGAAGCATGGGTTATGGCTTCATAGAACGCATGAGTACATATTCCGATCGAATCAAACCCCAGCTGGAACTTTCCGATATTTACAGTACAGAGCGATGAATCCCACGCCAGCTGTCCGCTGGAAATGATGTCTTCCTTGGTAATGGGATATTCAATCAATTCGAATTCAGCCACGAATGCATTGCGTACTCCCGGGGTGTTGATTTTCTTGACCAGTTTATAGTTGCGGTGCTGGCTGTCCACAGCAAAGAAAACATGCTCATTGGTGTCCGCATAACGGCCATGGACCGATACCAGAGAAGCGACATTACCGTTTCCGATGTAATACTTGCTGCCGTTGGCGCGGTAGGTTCCGTCACCCTGCGGGTAGAGCTTCATCTCGTTGGAGTAGAGGTCGGCTCCGTGTTCCTTCTCGGAAAGACCGAAGGCAAACAATCCGCCTTCCTTCAGCAGCCGGGCCAGTTTGTGTTTGAGTCCCTCATTGTCACCCATCCAGACGGGTCCAACCCCGAGAATGCTGACCTGGTAAGCGTACTGGTACTGCTGGCCGTAGAACCCCAGGATCTCGTTGTAAAGAGAGACCCGGGAGAGGTCGAAGCGGGAGTCCGGGTCGCCGTACCCGGACGGGGTCAAGAGGGTGGCAAAGATCTCGTTTTCTTTTATGAAACGCACGAAATCATCATACCAGCGAAGGGCCTGATCATCCTCTTTTATGCTCTTTAAGCCCTTTCTCTCAAAAAACTCAATCGTCTTTAAAAAGATATCCTGGGTTTTCTTGTCAGGCCACTGATGATCGTACTTTTTGGGATTGAGCAATAATGACATGGTTTACCTCCTAACTGTATTTTCTGATTACGGATGTTTTTTTCTTAAACTTATTCTACCATGTTTAAACAAACACCTGCTTTATTGCCTTGGGCACAACAGGTTTCTCCAATGAGATCTGCGGCAGGAGCAACCCAGGTTGAAAAGTACTTTCCACACTCAATACGAATATCCCTTGTTGTAATTTCAACCTCCGTCTTTCTCTTCCTTATGCCCCGCTATGCCAAGGTCCCATAACACTGATGACGTTGGCGGGCAAGCATGTGAAGGACTCGGATTCCGCCGCCTGCCCTGGGGTGGGCAGGATTATTCTGAAAGTAATAGAAGTATCTCTCAAAGACAACCCACTATTTGGAGGCAACATGGACAAACACATCATTATTGACAACAGATTCTGCGGGCCGCCCACGTCCGGCAATGGCGGTTATACCTGCGGAATGCTGGCCAATTTCGTTGGATATCCCGCTGAAGTAAAATTGCTGGCTCCTCCCCCGCTGGGGGTACCCTTGATGGTAAAACAGGAAGACAACCATTTCATATTGTTGCACGGTGAAGAGGTGGTAGCAAGAGCCTCGGCCGCGTCAGTTGACCTGGAGGTACCTCATCCCCCCACCCTGGACGAGGCCGGGCGCACGGTCCCGGAACCGGAAATCTTTGTCAGGCATGCCTTCCCCACTTGTTTTGTCTGCGGTCCTCAACGGAATGCAGGTGACGGGCTCAGGATTTTTGCCGGTCCGGTGCCCGGCCGCAACTGCGTAGCGGCACCCTGGATTCCCGATTCATCTGTAGCCGACAGTGAGGGGATGGTTCGCAGCGAAATAATATGCGCCGCCCTGGATTGTCCGGGAGCCTGGGCTGTTTTCGCCGATGAACTGCGGATAATCGTCCTGGGAACACTTGCGGTTGACATCATCCGGAGGATGAGAGCCGGCGACCCCTGTATTGTAGTCGGATGGAAGATCGGTGAAGAGGGACGCAAGTTATATGCCGGCACCGCCATTTTCTCCGCGACCGGTGAGCTGTACGCCAAAGCCCGCGCCACCTGGATCGAGTTGAAGTAGGTCTTAATGAAATCCAAGAAAGCAAGGTTCCGAGCGTAAACCGTTTTACCCTTTCACATTTTGCGCCCGGACATAGCCGTCGCGGATTATCTGGATTCATAATGTTGCTATAATATTATGGTTGCAGTAAAATTCACATTAACAAGTCACCTTGACTCAAAAATAAGAGGGAAAGAGGTGTTTTCGAATGGAACATAAATTACCCCCATTGCCCTATTCAAGAGAAGCTCTCAGTCCGGTAATCTCTCCCGAAACCATCGACTACCACTACGGAAAGCATCACCAGGCCTATGTCAACAACCTCAACAAGCTGATCGCGGGGACCAGCTATGAGGATATGACCCTGGAAGAGATCATAAAACAGTCATCGGGAGGCATATTTAACAATGCCGCTCAGGTCTGGAACCACACCTTTTATTGGAACTGCATGAGTCCCAACGGAGGCGGGGGTCCGACCGGGAAGCTGGCCGAAGCCATAAATGAGCATTTCGGCTCTGTTGATGCCTTTAAGGAAAAGTTCATAGCGACTGCGGTTGCGACTTTTGGCTCCGGCTGGGCCTGGCTGGTCAAAGATGGCGACGGCAAGCTGGAAATTGTAAGTACCAGCAACGCAGGCAACCCGATAACCGAAGGAAAGACACCACTGCTCACCTGCGATGTTTGGGAACATGCCTACTATATCGACTATCGCAACGCGAGACAAACTTATGTAGAAAAATTCTGGGATATCATCAACTGGGATTTTGTCCAGGCCAACTTCGAAAAGTAACACCGAGTATGACCCGGATCAGCCCCGGCTGATTTTTTCAGGATAACACCCGGTCTATCGACCTTTAACTTGAAAGCATAATAGCCGAAAAAAACTTGGGGAGGTATTAATGATGAACTTAAAGGGTACCAAAACTGCAATCAATCTGATGAAAGCCTTTGCCGGCGAATCACAGGCACGCATGCGTTACACCTACTATGCCTCAATAGCCGATAAGGAAGGCTACAAACAGATTAAGAACATCTTCATTGAAACCGCCGACAACGAAAAGGAACACGCCAAGCGCTTCTGGAAGTTCCTGCTCGAAGGTTTGGGCGATGAACTGCCGACTGAACTTGAAATTACCGGTTGTTACCCGATTGCTCAGGGAACAACGCTCGATAACCTGAAAGCTGCGGCCAAGGGCGAGTATGAGGAGTGGAACGACCTCTATCCGGAATTCGCGAAGGTTGCGGAGGAAGAGGGATTCCCGCAGATCGCCGCCGCCTTCAAGATGATTGCCCTGGCGGAAAAACGCCATGATATTAGGTATCAGAAGCTGGCTGCCAATATCGAAAAAGGCCAGGTATTCAAAAAGGATACCCCTGTTGCCTGGAAATGCGGCAACTGCGGTTATGTCCACGAAGGTCCGCAGGCCCCTGAAGTCTGCCCGGCCTGTGTACATCCCCAGGCTTACTTTGAGTTGTTTGTTGAAACTTACTAGGGCTTAATTATCAACGAGCTGTTAACAAGCAGCGGTCAGAGCAGATGAACGGTCCCGGCCTGGGAATGCATAAACCGCATTTCCCCCGGGGCCGCTTCAGATTGAAAATCATGGGTCTATTTACGATCCATTTTTTCCGCTCATGTAACCGCTGGCCGTCCTCAAAACAGCGTTTCCAGCGTCTTCGAATTTGTGAGTGCCTCTGCCAACTGCGAGTATCGGGAGAGGCAGTCTTATTCAAAATCAGTATAGCGTGCTCCGGCACCTGAAAGGATAAGGAATGAGAGCCAGCCGTAATACCAAATGGTTTATACAATTAGGATTGGCATTCTTCTTAGTATCCGTTGCCGTCTATTCCCTGTTTTATCTCATTTTTCACGATGCCGATTTTATTTATCACCATTTCCTGATCGATCTGGCCTTCCTGCCCATAGATGTATTCCTGGTGGCAACTGTCTTTGAAAGGCTGATACACCGCCGGGAAGAAGCAGCCCGAACAGAAAGGATGCAGCTCATCATCGGGTCCTTTTTTCATGAAGTGGGAACAGACCTGGTAAAGTCCCTGGCTGCAAATTATACCCCTGCGGTAAGGCCGGAACACAGGATGAGTGACAACTGGACCAAAGCGGACTTTGATCGTCTGCGGAATACCCTTCAGGAAATCGTCCCTCGTCTTGAGATGAGCAGAGACGATCTCATTGAGCTCCGGGACTTTTTAATCACCAAACGCGAATACCTTCTGAGCCTGATGGGAAATGACAATCTGATGGAAAGCGAGCGCTTTTCCCAGCTGCTCCTGGCAATTTTTCATCTCTTTGAGGAACTTGATTTGCGCGAGGATTTACAAAACCTGCCGCCCAAGGATCTCGAACACCTGAGCCAGGACATCAGGAGAGTATACCTGTTTCTGAACGAGCAGTGGATCGATTACCTGTTACACCTAAAACAGAATTACCCTTACCTCTTTTCCCTGGCAGTGCGGACCAATCCTTTCGATCCCGAAGCCCGGGTTGAGGTTGACTGAGGAATACATGCAAGCCGGGCGTTCAAGCCCGGCTTTTTATCGGCAGATGCGGTTACTGCCGTCACCGATTCGATTCATCCTTTGCAATAGGCTCCCCTCTCATTCAATCCGGTTGCTGCGCCGCCAGATTTTCATTTTTTGTGCCTGTCTGATAAGGTCTTCCCGAAAATCGGGATGAGCCAGATTGATCAGGCTTTCCGCCCGCGCCCAGGTCGGGAGCCCTTTAAGCCGCGCCATACCGTACTCGGTAACAATATAGTCGACCGACGCACGAGGGGTGGTCACCGCACTTCCGGCAGCCAGCATGGGAACAATGCGCGACTGCATATTCCCTGCTTTGTCGGTATAGGTGCTGTTAAGACACAGGAAGCTCTTGCCGCCCGGGGATAGCCTTGCTCCCTGAACAAATTCCAACTGCCCGCCCGGACCCGAGATGTGGCGGGGGCCCGAGCTTTCTGCGTTCACCTGCCCCAAAAGGTCTACTGACAGGGCGTTGTTAATGGAGATCACCCGCTCATTGCGAGCAATGATGTAGGGGTCGTTGGTGTAACGGCATGGATAGGTGGCGATCAAGGGATTCTCCCGCAAAAATTCATAGGTATCCCTGGTTCCGATGGCAAAGGACAAGACCATCTTGCAGCGGTCAATAGTCTTATAACGGCCGGTAGCGATACCGGCTTCAAACATGGTCTTCATGGAATCGGTGAACATCTCGGTATGAATTCCAAGATCACGAAGTCCGGCTTTACAGATCAGCTCTCCCAGCAGGTTTGGCAAAGCTCCGATTCCCAACTGCAGGCAGGCCCGGTCAGGGATCTCCGGCAGCAGCAATTCGGCTATCTTCTGGTCCTCAACGGTCGGGGTCTTGGCGGGAGGCAATTCAAAGATTGGAGAATTGCTGCCTTCGATAATATGGTCCACCATGGAGATGTGAATGCTGTCTTCAGCTCCGCCGAAAAGACGGGGCATATTTTGGTTTACCTCCAGGATCACTTTCTGCGCTTTCAGACAGGCCTCCAGGCTGTAGACATTGGTCAATCCAAAAGAAAAAAACCCATGCTCGTCCATGGGACTTACCTGCTGTACATGAATATCGACTTTAAACTCGGGGCGGGCGATCACCTCCTGTATCTCTCCCATGGTTGCAGGGTCAAAGTAGACCAAACCCTTGTCGGCCAGCACCCGATCGGCGGCTCCGAAGAACCATATGTTGCCGACAAAGTGTTCCTGACCGGGATCGGACATAACGCTCTCGGTCGGGGTCATCCCCCCTGCCCAGTAGATGTTGACATTACGCAGTTCATCCCGGCGACGGGCGAGAGCCCGGTCGAAGTCTACCGGTCGGGACAGAAAAGGGCCGTAAACGATGTTGTCCCCGGACTTCACCATCGAAGCGGCTTCGAAATCGGACACAAGTTTTTTCCGGTATTCATCAAGATAAGTTCTCATCCATTACTACCCCCTGTGCCGCAAATATTATCGATATTTGTCGTATCTTGATGTAATAATAATTGATGGTTTGTGGTTTGTCCAGGGAAGCTTTCTTTAGGACTCAAGCGAGGTAGCGGAATGAAATCACTCTGGTAAAAAAGGAGATTGAAAGTCATAAGGGAACGGCTCTTGGCGAAGGGCGGGATCGCTCTTGACCGGCTAACTCAGTCAATCTTATTCAGTCATAGTATCCGCTTATCTTCTGGCCCACTTCGACACCTCGATACCCCTCGCTGCCAGCCAGTGAGCGGTTGGGCCGCTGATAACCAGGGGCTTACGCCGCAACTCGGCGACGGTTTTGGAACCGGTCATCAGCATGGACGCTCTAAGGTGATAACTTAAACGATTTATTTCCTCTTCCAAACCTTTTCTTCCCTGATCGCTCCAGACCCGGAGAAAACGGCCGGCAATTCCTATTATATCGGCACCAAGTGCCAGGGCTTTTGCAGCCTCCAGCCCGCTCCGTATACCCCCGGAAGCAACCACCACGATTGGCAGGTCCAGCGAGACGATTTCGGCAATACTGGCTGCAGTCGGTATCCCCCAGGAGGCGAACTCGTCCGCCAACACACCGGATCGGGCCTGTTCGATGGCGATAAAGTTCGTACCCCCGCGCCCGCCCATATCAAGGATGTGCACACCAATGTCAAACAGCTGCTTTGCCGTTTCCCGGCTCATACCGAATCCAACCTCTTTGGCGATTACCGGCACTGGTGAAAGATGAACAATCTCGGCAATGTTATCCATGAGCCCCTTGAACTTACGGTCCCCTTCCCTCATGGCCAGTTCCTGTGGGACGTTCAGATGCAGTTGCAGGCCGTCGGCCTCAATCATCTCGGTGGCTCGGAGTGCCATCCGTGGATTGGTATTGGCGGCAACGTTGGCGAGAATCAGCCCGTTACGGTTCACTTTCCTGACCACCTTGAAGCTCTCGGCCAGCTGCTTGTTTTCCAGGGCGATGGTCTGGGAACCCACGGCGATGCCGATATTAAATCGTGCTCCCAGCTCCGAAATATCCCGGTTAAGGGCCAGCGCTTCATCAATCCCGCCGGTCATGGCATTGATGATCAGGGGAAGGGACAGCCCCCGACCTAAAAACTCAACCTCGGTGTCAATCTCTTCAAGATCAAGTTCGGGAACAGAGTTATGGACCAGAGAAACGTCCTCCAGTCCATTGGTATACGGGTGTTCATCCAGCTTCCGGGCAATATTCAGATGTTCGAGCTTGCGGCGAGACCTTATAAGATCACCTTCTTGACCAAACCTTCAGCATGCTTGAGATCTTCGCGGTTGTTGATATTATGAAACATTACTTCCGGATCACCAAACCTGCGGATCTCTTTCTCGTCAAGGTATAAAATGTCAAGGAATTTGTAAATGTCGCTCATTTTAAGCCGGTCGAGCAGCAGCGACTCTTCAATTATCGGCAAGCAGCGTCTGGTATATACAGCAAACAACGGTTGGAAGTGTTCCCCAATGCGGGGAACCACACCATCGTGGTCTCCGACCATATCAATCATATGGACGGCCAAATCCATATTCAAAAACGGCATATCACATGCTACCGCCAGGGTTATATCATAAGCAGCGCAGTATAAACCGGCATGAATTCCGGAAAGCGGTCCTTTACCGGGAATGAGATCGCTTATTATACGGACTGATTCATTGGCGTAATAATAGTAGTTTTCCGGGTCATTGGTGACTAATATCACCTCATCAAAGACCTGCGATACCTTGCCCAGAACATTATCGATCAGTTTCAGTCCGCTGACCTCTGCAAATGCCTTATTGATTTTCATACGGGAACTGCGCCCGCCGGCCAGTACAATGCCTGAGGCTTTTATTTTCCTGCTCTTACGCATAAAATCTACCAACTCTTTCCCAAATAGAGAGTAACCCCGGCAACGACAATATTCTTTGTCGCGTAAGCTTCAAGCTCATTATATAAAAAAAGCTGCCAGACTGGCAGCTCTTATAGGCCTCATCCCATCCCGGCGTTGCTGCAGCCATCACAATTCGGACCTGGAAATGCGCGGCTGCTGGGAGCGGTTTTGCTCCCGGGCGAAAAGAAGGGAGACAACAACTGAATTACCTTGGGATGTCCGCACTTCTCGCATTTAACCTTGGACTTTTCTTCATTGGATACCCGCAAGGTAAACTTGTGTCCACACTTCTCACATTTAAAATCGAAGAACGGCATTTTATTACCCTCCTTCTTCAAGCTGTGGAACAGCAACCTTGGAGATGCTATTCCTGGCTCTCCAGGTAAGCGGCTACCGTTTCCCTATCAGCCTCCAGCTCCGCATCCCTTATGCTCAGGCCGATCCTTTTTGCTTCGGTATCCATGCTAATGACTTTGACCTTGACTTGCTGTCCAACCTGAACCACGTCTTCAGTCTTCGCCACTCTCCTGTCCGCCAGTTGGGAGATATGGACCAATCCGTCAATACCGGGTTCCAACTCCACGAAGGCTCCGAATTGTGCGATACGAACCACAGTGCCGGTTACAATATCGCCCACCTGCAACTTCTCCGCGATCGTGTCCCAGGGACTGGGAATGACTTTCTTCCGGCTCAGGGAAACCCGTTCGGTTTCACGGTCGACCCCCAGCACGTATACCTCAATCTCTTCTCCCTCAGTCAGTACATCCTCAGGTCGCGCAACCCGGGCATGATTAATCTCCGATACATGCAGAAGTCCTTCGAAACCGCCCAGGTCGACAAAAGCGCCATACTCGGTAATCCTCTTGACGACACCTTTCCTGATTTGTCCCTCGGCTATCTCATCCCAGAACTGCTTTCTCCGGGCTTCTTTCTCCTTTTCGATTAAGCGGGAACGGGAAAGGACTACCTGGGAACCTCTCCGCTTATTACGGTTGAACTCCAAAATCTCGAAGTTCAATTCCTGCCCAACATACTTTTCCAAATCCCGGACAAAACCATCCTCAACCTGGGAAGCGGGTAAAAACCCGGTTACTCCAACGTCTACCAGGAGCCCGCCTTTGATGGTTTTCAGCACTTTGCCCGAAACCGGAGTTCCTTCCCTAGCCGCTTCCTCAAGGGCATCCAGGGCGTATTCCTGGTCAACCCTGCGTTTGGAAACCAGAATGGTACCTTCATCATCCCAGCGCAGGACCATAACATCGATCTCATCACCCACCGCGACTACCTCGTCGGGAGATTTAATATCCTGCACCGAAAGTTCTCTCAGAGGTATGATTCCCTCAGATTTGCCCCCGACATCGACCATCACTTCGTCCTGGCCAATCTGCACCACACGACCTCTGAGGATGGTACCTTTCTCCACTTCCTTCATGAACTCGGCCATCTCCGCTTCGAGTTCAGCAAACGTTTCTTCCTGGGTACTGCTGGTGTTTAGCGCTTGTTCATCTTGTGCTGCATTGCTCTCCAGCTCCGACATCCGACTCAATACCTCCTTAATTACCCAATCTGGAGTAGAAGCACCTGCAGTAACACCCACGTCTTTTTTCCCTTCAAACCACTCAGGCCTGAGTTCCTCCGCCGTCTCTATCTGATAGGTAGTAACCTTTCTGTCTTCACAGATCTTTGCCAGAGACCTGGTATTCGAGCTTCGACGATCTCCAACTACTACCATTAGGTCGACGTGACCTGCCAGTTCGGCAACAGCCTGCTGTCGTCGCAAACTGGCATTACATATGGTGTTATATCCCCTGATTTCACGCGCGCGTGAAATCAGTTCTTGAACAATCTGCCGGTACTCCGATTCCTGAATTGTGGTCTGGCATATCACGGCAATTTTGTTGCAGGGCGGCAAACCGGCAACGTCTTCCGGCATGCGGGCAACTAAAGCGTTATTGCCTGCCCGGCTTTGGATCCCTTTGACCTCGGGATGGTCCTTGTCTCCCACAATCACAACTTGATAGTGATCATCGACCAGCTTTCGCGCCAGTTCCTGGACCTGCTTGACATGGGGACAGGTTGCATCGATTATGCTCAATCCCCGAGATTCAATCTCCGATTGAACCTCCTGAGGTATGCCATGGGAACGGATAATCACACCGCCGCAGGGTATTTCGTCGATACTTTCCACGGACGCAATGCCCTTATCCGCTAATAAACCCACAACCTCCCGGTTATGCACCAGAGGTCCCAGTGTGTACCAGGGACCGCCTTCCGCCGGTGCATTCACTGCCAGGTCAACTGCCCGTTTCACCCCATAACAAAACCCGGCGTGATCAGCCAGATATATATGCAAGATTTCCACCTCGCATTGCCATGTTTATATGTTCTAATCTTAGCGACAATATTCCTGCCTCAGGATGCTCTGAGAACTGATATTTTGTCCATAATATCCCGACTAATTTCTTCCAGCAGCGAGGTAGACAGTTTTGCGTCATAATATTCGTCATACGAGATCGGCTTGCCGATCTTTACGATAACCGGCGAAAACCATCCCCAAGGGAAAATCTTTCGGGTACCGATAAACATTACCGGCACTATCGGAGCCCTGCTCTTCAGCACCAGCATGGCTATACCGTGCTGCGGCTTTGATAGCTCCCCGGTCTTGCTACGGGTGCCTTCAGGGAACATCCCCAGCACCTTATCCTCTTCCAGGATTTTCAGGGCTGTCTTCAGAGCCGTCCGATCCGGACTACCCCGCTTAACCGGAAAAGCATAAAGTTTGCGCAAAAACTTGGCAATCAACACGTGTTCAAACAGCTCTTCCTTGGCCATAAAATGAATTGGTCTGTCGACGAATGCCGCTATCACCACCGGATCCCAGAAACCCACGTGGTTGCCTGCTATAATCACTGCTCCCTCTGAGGGGAGATTCTCTCTCCCTTCCACCTTGACCCGGCCTATCCAAAAAAGCACTGCCACAATTCTTTTCAGAAAAGAATAAAGCAAAATCACCCCTCCCTAATAACACCCAAAACACACTGGACAGCGCTTTCGCAATCAATATCGCTGGTATCAATAACCACTGCATCGGGGGTAATCTTCAAGGGACCTACTTTTCGGTTCATGTCGAGTTGGTCTCTCTCCATGATTTCCCGTTTCAACTGTTCCAGATCAACGTCATAACCTTGATCCATCAATTCCTGGCCGCGTCTCCTGGTGCGAACGTCCAGGGATGCAGTGAGATAGAACTTGTATTCTGCATCCGGCAGCACGCAATGCGTGATATCCCGTCCGTCCATCACCACATCGTTACGCGAGGCAATAGCGCGCTGTTTTTCCACCATTACCTCTCTCACCTTATCATCGGCAGCCAGCACCGAAACCATACGGGAAACCTCGGGGCTTCGAATCTCGCTGGTAACCTCCTGGCCATCACAGTATATGCGTGTGCCGTCGCCATCGTCTCGTATATCAATTACCGTATCTGCTGCCAGTTTATGAAGTTCCTCCGGGGAGGCGAAATCGATTTTCAATTGCAGCGCTTTCCATGTCAAGGCCCGATACATGGCACCTGTATCAATGTAAAGAATGCCAAGTTCTTTGGCGACACGCCTTGCGACTGTGCTCTTTCCCGCTCCGGCCGGGCCGTCAATAGCTATCTTCAAGGTATAAAACCCCGTTTGCTTCAGATGTTCTCAATCATTTTAGCATATTCACCCCAATTAACAACACCAGCCGGAACCGTTTAGGCGTAATAACATGACGAAAGACGGCATTCTTCTGCCATAAAGTCATGCCATATAAGGAGCGGCCTATTTGAAGCATTTACCTGGTCAGGGCTTGCAGGTCTTGCAGGAAGGAGGGATATGATATGTCAACGCAGTTGAAGTCCTCCACCATAACGGGCATTTCGGCTGCGAGCCCGGCTACTGCCGAGGCCATGGCAATACGGTGGTCACCGCCGGCCGCCAGCCGACAATTTCCTGGTATCTTTCCCCGGCCGTGAATGACAAACCCGTCAGCGGTCTCGGCAGCCTCCACTCCCATCTGTTTGAGGATGGAGACAATCATGGCAATGCGGTCCGACTCCTTGGCTCGGAGTTCCACCGCATCCCTGACCGCGGAAGTCCCGTGGGCCATGGCCATGGCTACAGCCAAAACCGGGATTTCGTCAATGAGGGACGGGATTATGCTCCCCCCGATCGCAATCGGTTTAAGCTCGGAGTGCTTAACCAGGATATCGGCTACCGGCTCACCGTTTATTATCCGATAATCCTCAAGGTGTATTTCGGCCCCCATGCTCTCAAGCACCGTTATTACCCCGGCGCGCGTGGGGTTGACCCCGACATCACGCACCAGCACCTCCGAACCGGGGACTATGGCAGCCGCCGCCAGCCAGAAGGCGGCGGAGGAAATGTCGCCGGGAATTCTCCACTCCATACTGTTCAGGTCACACGGCCCCCGTAAGCGTATCTCATTCTGATTTCTCTCCAGATTTGCGCCCATCTCGAGGAGCATCCTTTCCGTATGGTCGCGAGACAAAACGGTTTCCCGGATTACCGTCTCTCCGCGGGCATCAAGGGCTGCCAGCAAAATGGCGGATTTCACCTGGGCACTTGCTACCTCCATTTGATACTCTATGCCCTTAAGCTCTCCTCCCCGGATCACCAGAGGAGCCAACCGGGAATTTTCACGCCCGCAGATAACCGCCCCCATCATTGACAGGGGTTTGACAACCCTGGCCATGGGCCGTCGGCGCAGCGAGCTGTCTCCGGTAAGCACGGTGAGAAATGGCCGGGTAGCCGCGACTCCGGATAAAAGCCGCATTGTGGTCCCGGAATTGCCGCAGTCCAGAACATCATCGGGTTCGGTCAAGCCGGCGTAGCCTTTACCCCGGATTCGCATAACCTCTCCATCCCGGACAATTTCGACCCCCAACCGGCGCATACAGCGTATGGTGGATTTGACGTCCTCCCCCATAGAGATCTTGTGAACAACGCTCTCTCCTTTGGCCAAAGAAGCCAGGATAACGGCGCGATGAGAAATCGATTTGTCCCCCGGCACGGTCAGTTCTCCGCGCAGTGGGCCGGATTTCTTAAACTCAATGTCCATGCTATCTCTCCTGAAATAACTTACAACCCGGGTTTTCCCCGATTTATGAATCTTTACAATTTTATCGTCAGTATCGCCTCAGGCGGCCGTATCATCTCAACCAGGCCTTGATCCCCCGTGACTGCAGGGTGGCAACGGCGGTCGGCCCGTCCTCTTCACGGCTGAGTCCGATGCGGATGGTACCTCCATCCCCTTCCCGAACCCGCAGAATCTCGATATCGGCTATGTTGATACCCTTTTCCCCCAGATAGCTGCCGAGAGCGCCAATTATTCCGGGCTGATCCGGTACGATGCAGACCAGTTCCTGTTCCGCCAGGCTCAGGCCTCTTCTTTTGGACGGCATGGCCTCTCTTATCGCCCGCGCGGTCCTCAAAAATTCATGCAGCTCCAGGGATCTATGCGCCTGAAGAATATCCTTAAGGCGGGTGAGCTCCTCCATAAACGCTTCCAACTGCTCGGCCAGCAGCCGGCGGTTGGAAAGGAGTATCTGAGTCCAGAGCTCGGGGTCTCCGCTGGCCACCCGGGTGGTATCACGAAATCCCCCGGCAGCCAGGGTCATAGCTTCATCCTGCCCCTCAAGCATACTCACCAGGGCACTGGCAACAAGGTGGGGCAAGTGGCTTACCATCGCCACCAGGCGGTCATGCTTTTCTGCATCCATGGTTATTATGTGAGCACCGGTTGGTCGCAAAAGCAAACTCAGTTCCTCGACTGCACTCCGAGGAGTATTACAGCCGGGAGTCAGTACATAAACCGCGTTCTCAAACAGGTAACGGTCGGCTCCCGTTATCCCCTGCCGCTCCGAACCGGCCATGGGGTGACCGCCGACCCCTCGCAGGCCCATTTCCGCCAGTTCGTCGAACACCCTTACTATGTCCTGTTTGGTGCTGCCTACATCGGTTAAGAGGCAGCCTTTCCGACAGAATTGGGCCGCTTGGCGGGCTATATCAGCTAAAGTGTTGATCGGGGTACAAAGGAAGATGCAATCTGCCCAGGCGGAGAGCTTCTGAAGACTGCCGGTCCATTTTACCGCCCCCATCTGCAGGGCCTTTTCCATAGTTTCAGAATCCCGGTCGTAACCGGCCACTTCGATACCAGTGTCCTGGGTCAGAGCCAAACCCAGAGAACTCCCGATTATTCCCAGACCCAATATTGCTACCCTGGTGCCCATCACACCCTCCCATTTTGCAGTAACTTATCAAGTCGGGTCATCAAGTGAGCAAAATTCTGTGGAGTCAGACTTTGGGGTCCATCCGACAGGGCTTCCGCCGGGTTCTGGTGCACCTCAATCATAAGACCGTCACATCCTGCCACCACTGCCGCCAGGGCCATCGGTTCCACCAACCTCCACTTGCCGGTACCGTGGCTGGGGTCCACGATCACCGGAAGGTGGGTCAGCCGTTTGAGAGCCGGAATGGCGCTGAGGTCCAGGGTGTTTCGGGTGTAGTTCTCAAAGGTCCGGATCCCTCTTTCGCACATAATAACCTGGGGATTGCCGCTGGAAACGATGTATTCAGCCGCCATGATCCACTCCTCCAGGGTGGCTGAGGGGCCGCGTTTCAAAACGACCGGCTTGTCGACCTGACCTACCTCTCGCAACAGAAAGAAATTCTGCATATTGCGGGCTCCTATCTGCAGAACATCGGCATAACGGGCTACCAGTTCAACGCTGCGCTGGTCCATAACCTCGGTTACCACCGGCAGGCCGGTCAATTCCCGGGCTTCGGCCAGAATCTTCAGTCCTTCCTCTTCCAGCCCCTGAAAACTGTAAGGCGAGGTTCGAGGCTTGAAAGCTCCCCCGCGCAACATGGTGGCTCCGGCTTCTTTGACCAACATCGCCACTTCCAGGTATTTCTCCCGGGATTCCACCGCACAGGGACCGGCAATAATTTGAACCCCTCCATCGCCAATTTTCCGGTCCCTCACCGTAACCACCGTATCATCGCTCTTAAACTCACGAGAGGTTAGTTTGAAAGGCTTCATAACGGGTACAACTTTTTCAACCCCGGGAAGAGCTTCCAGAAAACCAAGATCCACCTGACTGCGGTCACCGATGGCACCGATTATGGTCCGCTCCACCCCTCGGGAGAGGTGGATCTTAAACCCAGCCTGGCGCAGTCGTGCCTGGACCTGTTCAATTTCTTCATTGCTGGCGTTTTTCTCCATTACTACTACCATGTTCATTCCCCTTTCCGGAGATGGGAATATCAAAAAAGCGCCCAGGCAATAACCAGACGCTTATCAAATGCCTACTATTCCCACCGTCCTACCATACTACTTTTTCTTGGTCGGCTCTTATTCGACTGCCGAAATACAATATAAAGAATACCACAGACTGGAACTTGCTTTCAACGGATCGATCCTTGGAATCACATCCTCTTGCCTTCAAGCCGGGCCAGGGCTTTGATTTCATCCATTAAACGGCCGAAGTTCTCGCCGGTTAAAGATTGCTCTCCATCCGAAAGCGCCGCCTCCGGATGGGGGTGTACTTCAATCATCAGTCCGTCCGCCCCCGCTGCAATGGCCGCCTTGGCAACAGGCCTGACCAACTGCCACTTCCCCAGGGCATGACTGGGATCGACGATCACCGGCAGGTGGCTTACCTCCTTGAGCAGAGGCACCACCCCGATATCAACCGTATTGCGGGTCATATTTTCAAAGGTTCGGATTCCCCGCTCGCAGAGGATTACCCGCTCATTACCGCCCGCCATAAGATATTCAGCCGCCAGCAGCCATTCTTCCACCGTGGCGGCATACCCCCGTTTTATGAGTACCGGAGTTTTCTGCCGGCTCAAGTCCCGCAGCAGGGGGTAATTGTGCATATTGCGGCTTCCCACCTGCACAATATCCGCCACCTCCAATACCCGGTCAATGTCCCGGACATCCAAAACCTCGGTAATGATGGGAAGGCCCGTCTCCTTCCGAGCCAGAGCCAGATACCTAAGGCCCTGCACCCCGAGTCCCGGGAAAGAATACGGAGATGTACGAGGTTTAAAAGCGCCTCCCCGCAGGATATGTGCTCCCAGCTTCTTAACCAGTCGGGCGGTGATCAGAATGCTCTCCTCTGATTCCACGGCGCACGGACCGGCAATTATGGTGCAGAATCCTTCACCAATCATGCAGGTGCCGGCACCGTCGCGGCCACCGATTTCAATAATGGTGTCTTTTCCGTCTCTTGCTGCCAATCGATACGGTTTCACGATAATTCCTCCATGGTTATTTTACCAGTAGCCATCTCATAAATACAGTGACATTGTTTATTCACCCCGGAACTATACCGCAGCAACGAGTCAAGTTTAATGCGGCGGTGTCGACTGATAAACGGTTTAGGATATAAAATATGACCATGGATCGGGAACACTTCTGAATATTGCAACGAGGTGAAAGGATATGGCCAGGATTTTGGATGTGGGCATATGCCAAATGGAAGTTGTTGATAACAAAGAAGTAAACCTGGCGACGGCCACCCGAATGATAGGAAAGGCGGTTGCCGCCGGCTGTCAGCTGGTGGTCCTGCCGGAAATGTTCAATTGCCCCTATGCCGGGCACTATTTCCCAGTTTATGCCGAACCCATTCCTGGAATAACTTCCATCCGCATGAGTGAACTGGCTCGGGAAAACGAAATCTACCTGATCGCGGGCTCAATCCCGGAGCGAGACGGGGAACAAATATTCAACACCAGTATGGTATTCAACCCCGAGGGGAAAATGATCGCCAAACATCGGAAACTGCATCTCTTTGATGTGGACATCCCCGGAGGCATCACCTTTTTTGAGTCGGATACCCTCTCGCCCGGTAAGGATGTTACCACCTTTACCACCAGCTTTGGGAAGATGGGACTCGCCATATGCTACGACCTGCGGTTCCCCGAATTGGCCAGAACCATGACCTTGCAGGGAGCCGAGGTTATCATTTATCCCGGCGCATTTAACCAGGTAACTGGTCCTCTGCACTGGGAGATCTTGCTGCGCGCCCGAGCGGTTGACAACCAGGTTTTCGTTTTGGCCGCCAGTCCCGCCAATACCCCGGGCGGCGTTTACCCGGCCTATGGACACTCGATGATAGTTGATCCGTGGGGCAAGATTGTCGCCGAAGCCGGAAACCAGGAGGCGGTGCTCACAGCCAGGATAGACCTGGAGACAGTATGCCAGGTAAGAAAAGAAATACCGGTGTTGAAGCACCGGCGTCCGGAAATCTACACATTGTAAGATAAAAGCCGTGGTATGACAAGTGCCACACCCGAAAACTTTTGCTCGCAGCCAAGGATTTGCTTAATCTGACGCCATATCGGGTCTTAGTGCGGCCGCCCCGCGTAAGTAGACATGCTTGATCTCCGCCTGTGACTTATCGGTGTTCACATGGAGCAGTACCCGGATACATCGGGGCAGGGATTCGGGAACCGGTATTTCCTGACTGCAAATCATGGGCACCCGGGTCCATCCCATCAGGCGCGCGCTTCGGGCGGGAAATTCGGACGTAATATCAGGGGTAACAGTAAAAATGGCACTGACAACGTCTTCCGCCGCAAAACCGTTCTTATCCATCAGGGCAGTCAGCATCTCCTGCGTAGCGTTGATGATCTCCTCGGGTGTATCCTCCGTTACGGTGATGGCACCTCTGACTCCTCTCACCATCTGCGTTCCGCCCCCCGGCAATTCCAATCATAGTGATGCTGCATTGTCGCGCTGACGCACACTGCGACAAGCTTTTGCAAGCCGATCTCTTTGATCAGGGAACCGCTCTATGGCCGAGACCAATGGCGACCTCGTCCAAGTGCAGCAGCCCAATGCCCATAAAAACAGCAACCCCGATATGATCCCCGTAGCGGGCAATTCCTATTTTACCGCCTATATTCAGCCCCAGGGCCTTGGGCATAATCTGGCTTACCGCTTCCCTGGTAGCTCCGGCAATGGCTCCTTCATCGGGATGTGTGTCCTTGATCACACCCTCGCGCTTGGCGGCAACTACCGCCCTTTCCACCATCTTTCCGATGGAGCCGATGAACTCGCCCCCGTAATCAACCGCCGCCGCTCGAATATCTTCACGCATCAATTCCTTTTTTAGCTGTGATTCTTCCTGCCTGCTCGTGGTGAGAGCCATTTTAATGGCTGCGGAGGCAACCTTCTTGCTTCCAGCCTCGCTCATCATCCCAGTCCCCCACTCCGGTCTCTTATCTTCCAGTTTAAACAACAAGCCTCCGAGTGTACAGCGTTACTTGACCCTGACCTTGCCTACCATGGTCACTGCTTGATGGGAAGTTATGGTCATACCCTCTTCAGGAAAGGCCAGATTGGAGCTCACTCCGGTGACCTTCAGGGTAATGGGATGGCTGTAAGCCTGGGTGTCAATCTCCAGCACATCTCCGGCCGTTACATAAAGCTTAACCCGGCTGGAGGACATTCTCCCCATCTCCCGGCCGTTTATCAAAATCCGCACCTTGTCGAGACAGGTATAATCCTGCAGTTCCAGATAGATGCTGCCCGGTGAAGAGGTGCTGCAGGGGATCTCCAGAATCTCACCCGGTTCGGTGATGGCAGCAGTTTCAACTAACGCCACCTGACCTTCAAGCCTCTCTCCGAGGCTCAAATAAAACCTGATACCGTCATTGGTCATCAAGCCCTGAACCACTACCAGGGCAATAAAACTGAAAATCAGCAGCCGAACCGCGCGTTTACCGATCTCGTCCATTATATTCATGCAGAATCAGCCCCACAGAGAGTCTCAACACTATGTTATGACTCCCATGGTCAATTTATCCCAGAAATAACGGGGTGGCGGACAGCACTACCTGCTGTTGAGGATGGCACAGGCGAGGGCGGCGGCACCAAAGCCGTTGTCAATATTCACTACCCCGACCCCGGTGGCGCAGGAGTTGAGCATCGCTAAGAGTGCGGACAAGCCGCCAAAGTTGGCACCGTAACCTACGCTGGTAGGCACGGCAATAACCGGACGCGAAGTCAACCCTCCCACCACGCTGGGCAGAGCTCCGTCCATGCCGGCTACCACCACCAGCACCTGAGCCTGATTCAGCTCACCGATCCGATCCAACAGCCGGTGGATTCCGGCTACACCCACATCAAAAATGCGGTTAACGGTAGCCCCCATAACCTCCAAACTGCGGGCGGCTTCCTCCGCAACCGGGATGTCTGCAGTTCCGGCAGTGATAACGGCTACGGTACCCAGCCCGGAAACCGGGTTGTTGACTACTGTTATCATGCGAGAGCGTTCATCATACTGCGCCTGGGGTACCACCCGAACCACAGCGTCGTAGATTTCCGCCTCCGCCCTGGTTGCGATCACATTCTGGCGGGCTTGGTGCAGATGGGAAATGAGCTCGGCCACCTCCTGCGGGGTTTTGCCGGGGCAATAGATTACTTCCGGAAAGTTGTCACGCAGTGCCCGGTGACTGTCAAGTTTGGCATATCCCAGGTCCTGAAACGGCAGGATTTTGAGGGCATCCATTGCTTCATCCACCGACAGCTTTTGATCCGCCAGTTCCTGAAGGATCTTGCGCAGACGGTCCTTGTTCATTCGCTTCCTCCCCCTTGAATACAATTCGACCGCTAAAAGCGCGGCCGAACCAGCACTACTTTTGGTTTTCAAATGAGTTCCGAGGCTCACCGGTCATTTCCAGTACTCAAGCTTTTTGTCGAGGTAGGCCTTGTAGGCCTTCAGTTCTTCATTGACCCTGAACAGTAATCTTTCAATGTCCAGCTTGTTCAATGTGAGGTGACTGGGTTCAAGTATCTCTACTTTGCGGAATTCTTCTTTCATGATAAAGTGAACCGCATCTTCAATAGTATCGGCGGTAAACTCGATCCACACCGGCGCATACGCTACCGTTACGCCCTTGAGTTCATCATACACAGTGTACACTTCATCGTTCATTATTATATCGTCGACCTGTATGCCCTGCACCGGGACATTCCGCAACAGAGCCACCTGCTGCTCCCTGTTCCGTTCCGCAAGTTCTTCCACACTCTTTGACCTGAAAGGAAAGCGGTTTTGTTTGGCCCAACCTTTATAATCAAATCTTACCCGCAGCTTCAATTTGCCAACCGTTTCTTCCGCATTAATTATGGACCTCACCCAATCCCTCCCGTCAAGGATATCCGAGTCTGACCTTAATTCTCCCTGCACCGGCACAAATCCTGCTAAATTCTGAAATCATTCGCCAATTCCAGCAGAAACAAACCCAAGCCCGCAGCCAATCCTTCCCCGTAACCCAGATTAAGGTTCATGAGCGGTGTTAACCCCAGCTCATTCAGCACCCCAAGGTGTGCTCTCTCCCGCGTCAGGGTGGGAGCGATCAACACCCTCGCGCTGCGGTCGTCCAGGTGATACGCTACCAGCGCGGCCACCGCAGATACAAAACCGTCCAGCATCACCGGTATGTTCAACCGGCAGGCACCCAGGATGGCTCCGGCCATAGCGATTAGCTCCGAACTGCCGACCTCCTCCAGCATGCCCAGCACATGATGGGAATTATCTTTTTGGCGCCGGGCAATGCTCGTAACCAGCCTCAGCCGATGCTCAAACAGGTCACCGCTGTTGTCCGAACCCCAGCCTACCACCTGCGATGGAGGCAGTCCCAGGAGTTCAACTGTCAATGCATATGCCGACAGAGTATTGCCGACACCGATCTCCCCAAGCCCCAGCGCGGATTTGCCCCGTCCCGCCATCATTTCAACCGCTGCCTCTCCGGCGTGCAGAGACTTTACCACCTGTTCCCGGCTGAGAGCCGGGCCTTCCAGAATATTGCCCGTGCCCTGCACGGCTTTGAGTCCGGTTATCAGCCTCTCCGAGTCAAAGGGGATATCCCGGGCCAATCCTACATCGATTATCCATTCTTCACGGTTCAAGCGCTGCATAAGTCGAGCCGTCGGGGAACGTCCCGTCAGATGGCTGACCACTATGCTGCAGGAACTCATCGGCTCGTAGAAACTAAGGTTTTCCCTGGATACGCCGTTGTCTCCTGCAAAAACCATCAGGGCGTAATCAAGCGGCTCGAGAGCAATGTTTAACCGTTTGAGCTTGTCTTGCAAAAGGCCGATATTCCCCAAAGAGCCATGGAGATCCACCGGATTACAGCCCCTACAACCATTTACGTTAATTACCGGTTCGAGCCTTCAACCCGGATCCGTGATGTTAAAGTGAGCCGGTTCATCCCCGCCTGTGCCGGGAATCTACCGTCCCGAGTGCCAGGTTTTTCATGGTCTCGACCTCATCCCTGGTCAACAAACGGTATTCCCCTTCCGGCACCCCCTTGAGATCCAGGGGGCCGAACCGTACTCTCACCAGTTCAATTACCGGGTGTCCTACTTCCATCAGCATTCTTTTGATCTGGCGTTTACGCCCTTCATGGAGCTCTATCTCCAACAGGGTATCCTGTTTCGATTGTTTCAGCACCTTCACACGCGCCGGAAGAGTGGGAACCCCATCCAATAGGATTCCCTGCTGCAGCTTCTTTATTGCATCTCGAGCAACCTTACCCCGGCACCGGGCATGATACACTTTGGCGATATGATAGCGAGGGTGGGACATGAGGTTGGCAAAATCGCCGTCATTGGTCAGCAGCAAAAGTCCCCGGGTATCATAATCCAAACGGCCCACAGGAAAGAGCCGTTCCTTCACCTCGGGCAGGAGGTCCAACACTGTTTTGCGGCCGCGCTCATCCTTGACGCTGGATATATAGCCTGCCGGTTTATTGAGGAGGAGATAAATGCTTCTCTCCAAGCTAATCGGCTTCCCGTTGACACTAACCACATCAGAATCGGGATCAATTACCGTACCCGGCTCCGTTATCACCCTGCCGTTTACCGCAACCAATCCCTGCTTTATCAGCTCTTCAGCTTTTCTCCGGGAGGTTATCCCTGCCCTGGCCAAAGCCTTTGCTAATCTCGTCTCCATCTTCCTTTCAGTTTGAATTCTCTTGTGCTAAACGGTGTGGAGTTCCCCTGAAAAATCCGGGGCTTGAAATTAGAACTGCCCTCGCCCGGTACAGGAATATTTCAACCTAAACCCGAATATCAGCTGAGTTCAGCCAGGTTTTTGGCCAGCTTGGCCAGCGAATCAACCATTTCCTGCACCTGCTGAATGTTGGCCGAAACCTCCTGGGTTGAGGCTGCCTGCTTCTGGGTGATGTTTCCGGATTCGGCCACACCTTTGATTATAGTCTGCATGGATTTTTCTATATTGCCCAAAACGGGGGCGATCCTTTCCACAGATGCAGTGCTGTCTTCCGCGAGTTTGCGCACTTCGTCCGCAACCACGGCAAAACCGCGTCCCTGCTCTCCTGCGCGGGCGGCTTCAATAGCGGCATTAAGTCCCAGAAGCTTGGTCTGCTGGGCAACCGTTCTGATAAAATCCAGTACCTCTCCGGTCTCACCCAAATGGCTCTGTGCGATGTTGGCCGATTCCATCAACTGGGCTCCCTGGTCGGCAATCCTGACGGCAGATGCTGCCACCTCCTGCACGGTTGCGCCCACCTCGGCAACGGCTTGAGCCAATCTCTCCGCAGTCCGGGAAAGGTTTTCCGCCTCCACGTGCAGTTTGTTTATCATTTCCTCGCGGGACTCGATCAGCATCATCACTATGTTGGCAGCGTGGGAATCAATCAGGGCGGTATGAGCACTCTTCTTTTCTTCGATAATTTTTCTAACGTTTTCGTTGCCCGTCGCTTCAAAAATTACATCCAGGTTAGTCTGATTGGTGATTCCCTCAAGATCCGTAAACGCTTTTACTCCCAGTTCCCTTGCCGTTTTCATACCAGGAGCATCGGCATTGACATCACATATGCCAACTACGTTAATGTCGGGAATTCCGGCCAAAGCCTTCAGAATTGATGTTCCTCCCTTTCCGGCCCCAACTATCGCTACATTGGCCATTGCTCAAGCCCCCTTATGCTTGGTTTTCGAAAATTAATTCGACATTTCACAAACTTTTCCTGTAACTTTGCCGTAAATTCATCATTGCATACAAATTTTTTTGGGGCAAGGGGGTAGGTTAAATCCCATACCTCCTTCATCGAAAGAGAGCATTGCATATATATATAGACGCAATCAATCCGCTGATGTCGGCAACAAGCCCGGTTATTACCGAATAGCGGTACTTGGAAATCCCCACCGAACCAAAGTAGACGGTGAGCACATAGAAGGTGGTATCAGTAGAACCCTGCATGGTGCTGGCCAGCCTCCCGATAAACGAATCGGGGCCGAATGTCTTCATTAATTCGGTGGCCATGCCCAGAACGCCGCTGCCTGACAGCGGACGCATGAAGGCCAGAGGCAGTACTTCCGCCGGAGCACCAAGCCTCACCAGCAGGGGCTCACATGCGTGGCTGACAACATCCAGGGCCCCGGATGCGCGAAAAACAGAAATGGATACCAGCATCCCCACCAGGAACGGTATGATTTTGACCCCGACACCAAAGCCCTCTTCGGCACCTTCGACAAATGCCTCATAGACCGGAACCTTTTTTATGATTCCCCACAGAGGCACCAGGAAGAGCAGCATAGGTATTGCCCAACGGGATATGACGTCAAGTATGGATAAAAACATGGTCAGAACGCCCTGCGGTTAGCCCGGCGGAATACGTAGTCAACCAGTACCGCCATAATCATGGAGCAGCTGGTGGCAAAAATAGTTGTACCCACGATTTCTGTGGGATTGGCGGAATTGAAATTGACCCGTACCGCGATTATGGTAGCGGGAATTAAGGTAATACAGGAGGTATTTAGTGCCAGGAAGGTGCACATGGCCTCAGAGGCTTCCTTACGACCACCGTTCAGCTTTTGCAACTCCTGCATTGCCTTCAACCCAAAGGGGGTAGCCGCCGAACCCAAACCCAGGATGTTGGCGGACAGATTCATTATGATGGCCCCGAGGGCCGGATGATCCGAGGGAACAGAAGGAAACAGCCGCACCATAACAGGCCGGACCAGACGGGAAAGAGCTTCGATAAGCCCCGCTTTTTCCCCGATGCGCATTATGCCCAGCCACAAACACATAACCCCGATGAGGTTGATACAAATGGCCACCGCATCGTTGGCCGACTGCAGTGCTGTCTGGGTCACTACCTCAATGTTTCCGTTCAGGGCCGCAACCACGATACCTGACAGGAGCAAGGCAAGCCATATATAGTTCAGCATAAAATTCCCCCCATAACCTTTTTTGTAAGCTATGAGGGGAAGTCCAAAATTAGAACTCTTTACCACCGGGGCTGACGCACCATTCCGGTAGGGAAAGATGACTCATGCTAGGATGGTGGTGCTTCCTTTTGCCGTCCTTTCATCAGGGCTTCGATCTTCTCCAGTATCTGAGGAGTGAGATCCACCACCCGTTCCGCCAGTTGGTTGCCCTTTACAGTCAAGAGGCGAACGTCATCCTTCACCACCAGAAATCCCACCGGTTTTACCGAAACTCCGGCACCGCTGCCGCCGCCAAAGGGCAAATATCCTTCTCCCTGAACCTGGGTGGCGGTAGCGGTCTCATACTCGGCTCCGCCGGCTGCAAAACCGCAGCTGACCTGGGAGATGGGTATAATTACGGCACCGGTTTTCGTCTCTACCGCATCCCCCACAACGGTGTTCACATCTATCATTTGTTTGATGCTTTCCATGGCGGTATTCATTAAATTCTCAATGGGATGACTACCGGTCTTCTCCAAGAAATTGCCTCCTTATTCTAAGAATGGATATTCATAATATGAGCCTTTTCTCCCGCCGCTATTCAGTGCCAATCCCCGCCAATAATTTATATACCGCCCGCCCCGTTTACTGTATACTTGATAAAGGTACGTAACCTCTCCTTTAATACAGCACCGCTGCAACGGGAGGAAGCTATGGACATCCCTGATGAAACTCTGGCTGTTCAAATCCTGAACGGAGATACGCATGCCTTTGAGATATTGCTCAACCGCTATCAAAAGCTGGTCTTCAAAACCGCCTACCGCATGATGGGACAGAAGGAGGAAGCCGAGGACATTGCTCAGGAAGTCTTTCTCACCATTTACAGCAAGGCCCATCAGTTCAACCCCCAAAAGAAGTTTTCTTCCTGGCTGTACCGCATAACCCTGAACGCCTGTATCAGCAGACTGCGCAGCAAGAGACCGACCGTCTCCGGCTTTTCTGATGAAGCCGTATATGGAGCAGCGGACGGTGCGCAGGGCAGGCTAAACCCTCTGACGGTTCTGCAGCAAAACGAGTTGGCTCAGCATATATGGAAAGCCGTGGGCGAACTGCCTGAAAACTACCGGATTATACTGATCCTGCGTTATCAGATGGATTTCTGCAATCAGGAAATAGCAGACATCCTCGGAATAAAGAAGGATAACGTGGAGGTGAGAATACACCGGGCGCGCAAAGCCCTGCGCAAGCAGTTGTTGAACAGGGATATAAGATTGTAGGCTGTTTAAGGGCCGTAAATAATAATCATACCGGGCTTAATCCTCGGCCTTAAGGGATACGGCCAAGAACTCGGGCTTTATAATCGGATATCAGGTTGCACAATCAATTTCCGCCCTCCGTGAACCGTCCGGGAGGGATGTAGTCCGACGGTACAGGAAGTATGTCACCGGTATAACCACTGACAGGTATGCCAGGCGAAGTGAGATTTCACAGTGAAAGATGCTCTCCATCCTCCTGCCGTCGAAGTTGGGCACAACTTCGATCTGCGGCCGGTGAAGCCTGCTCAGGCATGATAACAGAGCCAGAATCCATCCTTTAAGTGTCCACAGGGTACCTGCAGTCAGGGCGGTGTGCATGGCATCATCGAATCCCACCACGCTCCTCCATCTTATCATCCTTATATTGACTGCAGACCTCATCATCCGGAACAACCAGGGTCGCCGCTTAATCTCCCGGCGCAGCATCATACCCTGTTTTATTTGCTTGCGGATGGCCGGTAACGCCATACTTCGCCAACCTTGAGCCAGTCGCTTGCCCCTCGCGGCTTCTTCGGTCTGCTTCCACCCTACGGCCGGTTCACCGCGATCGAAACCGGTTATGAGTTGATCCAGGGTAAACTCTCTTCTCAGGAGTCTTCGCACCAGAATGACTTCAATATGTAATCCGCTGTTTTCCACCCCGACCCTGGCTTCCACGATCACCCTGATATTAACCAACAGCAGGATGAAAAGAAAAAGAGCAAAGCCGATTACCACCCACTTAAACATTGCTCCACTCTCGCCTATTTTTTCCTATGTTGCCCTGATAATCCTGGACATTATACCTTCGGACCGTGGGTTGGAAACCGCTTTGTCTAAGAAGCCAAGGTCTCAAGGCGGTTTTATGACAAGCTCCCGGATAACCTTTAGTATGGATTTAACCGTTCGTGTCGGGTCGCAGATAAAAAGTGCCCTTGCCCTTGGCGGCCAGCTCGCCGTTTTCAGTATACAATGAGGCCTCAATTACGGCCGTCTTTTTCCCTGCATAGACTACGCGCCCTTCAGCGGTAACCACAGTATTTTCCATGACCGGCGCAATGTAGTTTACGCTCATTTCCAGAGTAACGCCCCTTCTGCCGCTGGCTTCCATGGATAATCCCATAGCATTATCAATCAGACCGGCTATTACGGCGCCGTGAATGGATCCCATATGATTGGAAAATTTGGGGTCACAAAACATCTTCAGCCCGGCCGTTCCCGGTCCCAAATATGTAATGCTTATCCCCATGGTGTGCAAAGCGGTATTGTGCTCAGCCGTAGACAGAATATCACGAAAAAGCTGTTCATCAATCCCCAGGTTTTGAGTTTCGGTATTCATCCAGATACATTCCTTTCTATATTAAATCTCTTTTCTTTCACCGACGATTTACAGGACATTCCCTGTACACGCCTGCCTCCATCTTTTATCTTATCAGTTTCTCGGCATAGAAAAACGAAGCATGCCGACTCAGGGTTCTTTTGACACCCATGATAGGGCATAACCTAAAAAGCTGGATTGGCAATTATCTTAAAAAGTGGGGTTGTAAGGAACATGCAATGTCGATTAACATTTAGTCAGGTTTCTTTTTCCCATAACAGCAACCCTGCTCAGGAGGTTTCTTTATGGTCATCAGGAAAAGCGGTCACATTAAAAACAAGCTGTATTATCTATTACGTCCGGAATTCCCGATCTTCCTTCTCGATCGTCCTGAACCGGTCGTATTCGATGCCGGATTAAGCAGTGCGGGAAAACTTTATGTTGAGGCCATAAAATCCGTACTCGGAGACCGGCAGCCATCCATACTGTTCCTTACGCATTCGCATTGGGACCACTGCGGCTCTGTATCCACGCTGAAAAAGGCCTTCCCGAACATGAAGGTCGCAGCATCCGCTCTGGTAGCTGAGGTAATCAAACGGCCCAATGCTCTGGCTTTAATTCGAAAGCTGAATGAAGAAGCCGCAGCCCAGATCCGTGCATTGGTTCCGGGTGTGGATGATTTTCTGGTTAACGAGCCTTTCTCTCCATTTGAGGTTGATATTGAGCTTAAGGATCAGCAGGTATTTGACCTGGGAGACGGGACAACTGTGGTAGCGCTTGCAACTCCGGGGCACACCCAGGATCACCACAGCTTTTACCTGCCCAAGGAAAAAATCCTGATCGCGGGCGAAGCGGCCGGGGTATACTACGGTCCCAACACCATTTCCCCTGAATTCGTGTCCGATTACGACGCATATCTGTCTTCTCTCGAGCGATTGGCTCGGCTCCCGGTTGAAGTGTACTGTCAGGGGCACTATGCCTGCCTTACGGGCGAGGAAGAGATCAGCGATTATTTTAAGCGATCGATTCGCGAAACACTGCGATTCAAGGAACGGGTATTTGAACTGCTAGACGAGGAACAAGGCTCAATTGAGCGTGTCGTCAAGCGGGTCAAAGCTGAACAGTTTGACGGCAACAAAGAACTCGAGCAGCCGGAAGCAACCTACCTCTTAAATTTACAGGCCCGGGTGGCCAATCTGGCGGCAAAAAAGAAGCAGCAATCAGCCTGACTCAAACCGCCAACGAAACTCGTCCCCCTTTTCGGAGTTAAGGTCAAAAAAACATGGGTTTGGGTTCAAGACATGGGGCTGGTAAATCTTTCTGAAATTTTGTGTAGAAAGTAGCCGGTCTATTGATCATAAACATTAGGTAAGAAAAAATAAAACATTACCTCTTCATTCCCGGCGATAATTTTGCTATGATGTAAAAGTAGGTTTAGTAGGTTGCCCTTGGGGCGTAGGATGGTTATCCATATTTTTTAAAACGGGTAGGAAGGTTAGCATGGTAGGCATACGGTGCTGCACGTTTGCGCCCACTGCGGGTTGTGCGTGTGGTCGTGACTATGTTACCTCCTACGGAGGTTTTTTTTTATTGCCAAATTCGGAGAGGAGGACCAAATCTATGAAGAGCAGGAGAGGTTTGAAGCAGCGCAGGTCAAGATTACCGCTGGTACTGGCGGTATACCTGCTCCTGGGTGCGATGCTGTTTGGGGTAACCGGGTGCGGTAATGCGCCGGCAAAGGATGCAGCAACAAAGCCGGTGGAACTGAAACTGGCACATTTTTGGCCCAGCGGCCACCCCGTTGAAACCGAACTGGTTCAACCGTGGGCGGAGGAGATCGAAAAAGCCACTGACGGCCGGGTTAAGATAGTCAGTTATCCTCAGGAAACGCTGGCCAAGGCCAATGACATATATGACGGTGTTGTTAATGGGATTTGCGACATAGGAATATCGTGTTTCGCCTATACCAGAGGTCGCTTTCCGGTCCTGGAAGTGTTTGAGCTGCCCGGGATCATCTACAACAATTCCAAGGTAGCGAGCCGGGTGGCCTGGGAAGGTATACAGGAATTGAATCCTGCGGAGATCCAGGATACCAAGCTGCTTATGGTTATTACCACCGGTCCCGGCGCCCTGTTCACGAAAACACCGGTCACCAAACTGTCTGACCTTAAGGGCATGGAAATCCGAGCAACGGGGCTGAGCGCCAAGACCCTCGCAGCTCTGGGAGCCAGCCCGGTGGGTATGGCCCAATCGGAGGCCTATGAGTCCCTATCGAAGGGTGTGGTTAAGGGTAATCTGGGACCGGTGGAAGTCCTGCAGGGATGGAAACAGGCCGAGGTTACAAGATATATCACCAGAACCCCTTTCCTCTACAACACCCTGTTCTTTGTAACCATGAACAAAGAGGTATGGAACTCTCTAGGCCCTGAGGATCAGACGGCGATCGAGGAAATAAGCAGAAAGTATTTCGATGTGGCCAGCGGGCTCTGGGATAAACAGAATGAAGAGGCCATGAAGTATGCGATTGAGGAAGGTATGCAGGTTATTGACCTGAGCGATGCCGAGACCAAGCTGTGGATCGACCTGGTAACCCCGGTACAGCAAGAGTATATTGCTTCCATGACGAAGCTGGGTCTCGATGGTCAGGAAATAATCGATACCGTAAAGGCTCTGGCCGAGAAGTATAACGCTCAGTACAAATAGCAGATTGGGGGGATTTTTTGTGGTCCGGTTTAAACACGGGGTGGAGACCCTGAGCCGGTTGCTGGATTTTCTGGCCGCGGTAGCGGTGGTTTTGACCATGTCCGTTGTGGTGTTCAACATAATCATGCGCACCCTTTTCAAGCATCCCTTAACGGGGATTATGGATTACGTGATGATCCTGACCGCGTTGACTATTGCCCTGGCGTTGGCTAATTGTGCAATTCGGAACGGGCATATTGCCATCGATCTGTTCATTGAAAAGCTGCCCATTAAGGTGGGGAGGCTGCTCGATACCATTACCAACCTTGCATCCTTTGTTTTCTGGGTGGTTGCAGCAGGCTTCATGTTCGAGTATGCCGCAACCATGCATGCGACCGGTACGGTATTCCCTACCACCCAGATTCCCCTGGCACCGGTTTTGGGCATCATCGGAGCAGGACTGATGGCGCTGGCGATGGTTGTACTGTACAGACTTTTGCATACGGTTAGGAAGCTGGTAGTATGAGTCCTCTGGCCGTAGGTTTGATCGGAATACTGTTCTTCTTTTTGCTTATAATTCTGCGGATGCCCATAGCCTTCGCCATGGCTCTGGTAGGCTTTGTCGGGTTCAGTTACCTGACCTCAACCTCGGCAGCCATGACCATGGTGGTACGGGAGATTTACAGCAGTTTTTCCTCCTACAGCCTGAGCGTAATCGCCATGTTTTGTTGGATGGGTTTCCTGGCCTACTACTCCGGAATCGGAACCCGGCTGTATACCTTTGCGTATAAGCTGATTGGGCACTGGCGGGGAGGATTGGCGGTTGCCACCCAGTTTGCCTGTGGGGTATTCGGAGCCATATGCGGTTCCAATACGGCTACCGCCGCTACTATGGGAGCCATCGCCCTCCCGGAAATGAAGAAATACAATTATGATGACTCCCTGGCCACGGCCAGCGTCGCGGCTGGAGGTGTACTGGGGGTATTGATACCGCCCAGTGTAATATTCATCGTTTACGGAATGGCCACCGAGCAGTCAATCGGGAAACTGTTCATTGCCGGAATCCTGCCGGGGGTCCTGTTGATGCTGCTCTACCAATTGACGATAGCCGTTCTTGCCCGTATCAAACCCGACCTTGCTCCGGCCGGTCCCAGGTTCGGCTGGAAAGAAAGACTGGACAGCTTGAGAGGCGGATTGGGAGAGGTCCTGGTGGTATTCGCCATATCTATGGGCGGCCTCTTCGCCGGCTGGTTTACGGCCACAGAAGCGGGCGCGGTCGGAGCCGCCGGGGTCCTGCTGGTCGCTTTACTCGGGAGATCAATCGACTGGGATGGTTTTAAGAATTCCCTCTATGATACCACCAGAACTACGGCCATGATCATGCTCTTAATCGCGGGATCAGTCATTTTCGGCCGCTTTATGGCCGTGAGCAGAATACCTTTTGAGCTGGCTTCCTGGACAGCTTCGCTTGATCTGCCGGCCTTTATGGTAATGGCCGTTATCCTGTTCATCTACTTAATCCTGGGTTGCTTTATTGACGCTCTGGCCATGATACTCTTGACCATTCCCATCTTTTACCCCATAGCGGTTGATACCCTGGGATACGATCCAATCTGGTTCGGGGTGATCATCGTACTGGTGGTGGCGATGGGGGTAATAACCCCGCCGGTCGGGATGAACATCTACATCCTGAAAGGAATCGTTCCGGAAATACCGCTGGAAACAATGTTCAAGGGCGTCTGGCCCTTTTTATTGGCGATTATAGTCTGTCTGGCACTTATCATGATATTTCCTCAGATCGCCCTGTTCTTGCCGAACCTGATTGCCGGGTGATCCAACTAACCTTCCCCTTTATCTGCCATAAAAAAGGCTGTCCCCCGTTCTTCCGGGATTTGGGACAGCCTTTGGAATTGTCTTTTGGGGAATAACAGCTTACCAGTCTGCACCTTCCTGTTTAATGATGACCGACTCCACCTCGAGGCCTCGTTCTTTCAGGGCGTCGACCACATCCTGGCAGTCCAGCTCCTCCAGACGGATGACCATCTTGTACATATCCTTCTTTTTATCGTAGAAAGCTACGAGGTTTACTATGTTTTTGCCCTTCTCGGCAATCATGGTGGTAATTTCGGCAACCGTACCCGGGCGGTCGACAGTATAGAAGTCGATCCGACTGTGGACCTTGGTAACTCCCAGGACATCAATCAAGGCATCAAAGAGATCAGTTTCGGTTATAATGCCTACCAACTGGCCTTTTTCATCAATCACCGGCAGGCCGCTGACCTTGTTCTCACGCATTATCCTGGCCGCGGTCTCAATATAGTTTTCGGGACTAATAGTGATTACCTTCTGGTTCTTGGGAAGGATATCCTTTATTTTGGTTTTCGCCAGGAGATACTTGAGCTCGTGTTTGCTGAGGGTGGTAGCTGAAGACGGGCTGGCTTGATTCAAGTCTGCAATAGTCACAATGCCCACTACCTTACCATTATCAACTACCGGTAAGCGGCGTATATTATGGTTTTTCATCATGGACATCGCTTCATGGATACTGGTATCCAGTGTCACTGTATGGGGGTTTACCGACATCCGGTTCTTAACTTTCATTGCTCCTGTCCCTCCTTTACAAACTAACACCGGCTGTATTTAGCCGCCCAGGTAGGCTTTTTTGACCTCTTCGCTCTTCATAAGCTGCTCCGGAGAACCCTCCAGGACGATTCCTCCGGTCTCGACCACGTATGCTTTATGGGCGATGGACAATGCCATGTGCGCGTTCTGCTCTACGAGAAGAATCGTAGTTCCGCGGGAGTTGATGTCCTTGATTATCTCAAAAATCTCCCTCACCAGGAGCGGGGCCAGTCCCATAGACGGTTCGTCCATCAGCATGAGTTCCGGCCTGGCCATAAGAGCACGCCCTATCGCCAGCATCTGCTGCTCACCCCCGCTCAAAGTCCCGGCCAACTGTCTGCGCCGTTCCCTGAGGCGGGGAAAGCGTTCAAAAACAAGCTCCATATCCCGCTGCACTTCTTTTTTGTCCTTGCGCAGATACGCTCCCATCTCCAGGTTTTCCTGCACCGTCATCGGGGCAAAGACCCGCCGTCCTTCAGGAACCTGTGAAATCCCCATCCCCACGATTTTTTCAGGGGGCACCTTGGTTAAGTCCACACCTTTGTAGGTTATCGTTCCGCTAACCGGCCTCAGCAGGCCGGAGATGGTTTTGAGAGTGGTGGTTTTGCCGGCTCCGTTGGCTCCGATCAGGGTAACGATCTTGCCCTGCTCCACCTCCAGGGACAGTTTCTTCAGAGCATGTATGGCACCGTAATATACATCGATCTCCTTAACCTGAAGCACTCACACAACCTCCTCTCCCAAATAAGCCTCGATAACCTCCTTGTTGTTCCTGATTTCGTCGGGCAGGCCTTCGGCGATAATCTGCCCGTAATCCAGGACGTAAATGCGTTCACAGACTCCCATAACCAGGGACATATCGTGCTCAATCAGCAGTATGGTCAGGTCGAAGTCCTCTCTGATGGTTTGGATCAATTTCATGAGTTCCCTGGTTTCCTGGGGATTCATGCCCGCCGCCGGTTCATCAAGAATCAGCAGCGTTGGTTTGGTGGCCATAGCCCGGGCGATCTCCAGGCGCCGCTGCTCACCATAAGGCAAGTTTTTGGCCAGTTCATGCTTCTTGTTATCCAGTTTAAAAATCTCCAGAAACCTCAATGCTTCCTGTTCGATGTGTTTTTCGCCTCTGAAAAAGCTTGGGGTTCTGAAAATCGTGCTCAGGAATCCATAGGGTACATTCTTATGGGCGGCTATCTTTACATTGTCCAGGACTGTCAGGTCGTTAAACAGCCGTATATTTTGAAAAGTACGGGCGATACCACGGGCGCATATGGTGTGGGGCGCCAGGCCATTGATCTCCTTGCCGTTAAAAATGATACAGCCCGAATCCGGCTTATATACCCCGGTTATCAGGTTAAATACCGTAGTCTTGCCCGCACCGTTGGGACCGATAAGCCCGACCAGTTCTTTTTGTTTAAGATAAATATCAAAATCGAGTACTGCGCTCAAGCCCCCAAATGATTTGTTCAGTTTCTTGGTTTCCAACAGTATCATTTTCTTCCACCCCAAATCCTGTTAAGCGTCTCTCTGCTGAACTCTTTGTTGCCCATCAAGCCCTGGGGGCGGTAGATCATCACTATAATCAGGATCAACGCATACAGGATCATTCTTATTGCCGGGAACGACTGCAGTGCTGCCGTCAATACCGTAATGAAGATAGCGGCGATGATAGCCCCGGTGGTGCTGCCCAGGCCGCCCAAAACAACCATAACCAGAATGTCAAACGATTTCAGGAAGTTGAAGGTCTCCGGTTTTATTATATAGAAAAAGTGTGCATACAGAGCCCCGGCCAGTCCGGCAAACGTAGCTCCGATCACAAATGCCAGTACCTTGTACTTGGTGGTATTAACCCCCATTAATTCGGCCGCTACCTCATCCTCACGAACAGACACAATCGCGCGGCCGTAACTGGAGTTAATCAGGTTCACTACCACCAGAATGGTGACGATCATGGACCAGTAGAGCAAAGGCCAGGTGGTAAGCTTGCTTATCCCGACTATGCCGGCCGGTCCGTTCACATAATCAATATTCATCAAGACCACCCGTATGATTTCACCAAAAGCCAGGGTGGCAATCGCCAGGTAGTCTCCTCTCAGCCTCAGGGTTGGCACTCCAATGATAAATCCGGCTACCGCAGCCGCTGCACAGGCAATAATAATACCGACCGCAAACGGCTGCCCCAGGAACTGGGTCATTATTACTGACGAATATGCACCCACGGCCATGAAGCCCGCATGTCCCAGGGACAACTGCCCGGTAAAGCCGTTTATCAGGTTCAAGCTCACCGCCAGGATAATATTAATACACATGGAGGTCAGGTTGATCTGGAAATACATATTAAGCAACCCGGCAGTTATCGCATACTGAATAGCGGTGAACAAAGCCACCAGTACAAGTACTTCTCCACCGAACCGGATCAATTTGTGCTTTGATTCCTGCATTTTGCTCACCTACACTTTTTCGCCGGTATCCTTGCCGAAAAGGCCTGTGGGCTTTATCAAGAGGATGAGAACAAGTACGCCGAAAGCCACCGCATCACGGTAGAGACTGCTGCCGTATCCGCTGACAAAAGTCTCCAGGATGCCCATAACAAATCCTCCCACCATGGCTCCCGGTATAACTCCTATTCCTCCCAGCACGGCTGCAACAAAGGCCTTTAAGCCTGGAATGATTCCCATCAAGGGGTTGATTGTATTGTAATAAACACCTACCATAACCCCCGCGGCTGCCGCCAGAGCCGAACCGATGGCGAAGGTTATGGAGATGGTTTTATCCACACTTATACCCATCAAGACCGCTGCTTCACGGTCAACCGACACCGCACGCATGGCCTTCCCAGTCTTGGTCATCTTAATGATGTACTGGAGTATGAGCATCAGGACCACGGCGGATACGATAATAAAGATGTCTTTGTTGGTAATAAGCAAGCCCATTAAATCATACTCTTTATGCGGAAAAGCTGAGTGGGGAAATACCTTTTGCTGAGGTCCGATCAAAAATATTGTCATGTACTCCAGAAAGAGTGACATACCAATGGCCGTTATCAGCGCAGCTATACGGGTAGATTTGCGCAGGGGACGATAGGCAATCTTCTCAATAAGGACTCCCAGAACCGCACAGGCTAACATGGCAAATAACATGGCCATCACAATGTTGGTACCCAAAAGAGTGATGGAATAAAAGCCCACGAAGGCACCAACCATCATTATGTCGCCATGAGCAAAGTTTATCAGCATTATGATTCCATAAACCATGGTATAGCCCAGGGCAATCAATGCATATATGGCCCCCAGAGACAACCCGTTCACCAATTGTTGCATAAATTCGAGCATGATGGCCACTTCCCCTTTGTAAACGGTAAATGGCAACTGGGGAATGGCTCCCCAGTTGCCATCTCTTGCTATTTAGGTTGGATGCGGGTATTCATTACCTGCTTACCGTCTTTGAACTCTATTATTACACCTGCTTTAACCGGGTTGTGCTGTTCATCAATGGTCATCTTACCGGTTATTCCTTCAAAGTCCTTAATATTGGCCAGAGCTTCGGTTATTTTTGCCGGATCTGTGCTGTTGGCATCTTTAATAGCCTGTACCAGCAGCTGTACGGCATCGTAACCGAGAGCGGCAAACGCGTCGGGTTCCTTGTTGTACTTTGCCTTGTAGGCTTCTACGAAGGCAACGATCTTGGGATCGGTATCCTGGGAAGAATAGTGATTGGTAAAGTAAGTATTGTTGAGATTCGGAGCGGTGGCCACTGATACCATGTCGGGAGAATCCCATCCGTCTCCACCACCGATCGGAGCGGTAATCCCAAGCTCACGAGCCTGCTTGATCAGGGGAGCTACTTCCTGATAATAACCGGGCACATAAATGAAATCCGGGTTCTTGCTTCTGATCCTGGTTAGGGCTGCTTTAAAGTCGCGGTCATCCTTGACGAAACCTTCTTCGGCTACAATGGTGCCGCCTTTTTCTTCAAAGGTCTTCCTGAAGTATTCAGCCAAACCCTTACCATAGTCGGTAGAGGCGTCCTTGTAAATGGCTGCCGTCTTTGCTCCCAGATTGTCCGCTGCAAACTCAGCCATCAGGGTACCCTGGAAGGGGTCAATGAAGCATACCCTGAATATGGATTTCAAGGTTTCCCCGGTTTTCTCATCCACGGTTACGTTGGGAGCGGTAGCAGCCGGTGCAATGAGCGGAATGCCGTTATCCATCATGACCGGTGTACTGCCCTGCACATTGCCGCTGGTTAGCGGACCGATCTGGGCAACGATGCCTTCATCAACCAGAGCCGCACTAACACTCATGGCTTCATCGGCCAGGGATTTGCAGTCTCTTACGATCGGGTTGAGCTGTTTCCCCAGCACCCCGCCAGCCGCGTTGATCTCTTCGATAGCCAGCATTGCACCATCCCGGCAGTTGGTCCCGTAGCTGGCAACACCGCCAGACAACTCAACATTGAGACCTACATTGATCTTGTCCCCTTCACCGGTCTTCTGGGTTCCTCCCCCACAACCTGCGGCAATACCAAGGACGAAGACCATAAGCACCAAAACCGACAGCTTCTTCAAAACACCCTTTCTCATCCTTGTCCTCCTTTTTTTTAAATTTGATCTACACATCGTGGTGATGTGTAAACTCCCTTGATCATTGAGCTCAGTTCCAAACCTGAACCCGAGCAGCATGCATCTTTTTTATTATACATCAGCCCCGCCCATGTATCACGATGGTTTCATTAAAAAATTTGAGGTTTTCCGTAAAAATTCTTCCGGCCAATCAAGACGGGTTTGAATCCCTGTCGACTGAAGATACAAACGGTGTGAAAACTGACATTGTGCATGCCAATCACATTCGTTAATTAGGGCCCGTACTCCTGCTATCTTTATTGATCCGTCATAGCCTGGGAAATCCTCTCCCTGGTTTTGGCCAATTCCTGATTAATGTTTAAACGACCCCGTCCCATCCACCACATGGGACAGTGACAGTTGAAGTTATCAATCATGCGGTTTATTTCCCTAAGCCTTTCCTCTGATTCCTTTAAGAACTGCTCCAGCTTCTTCTGGGCCTGGTGTGGGTTTTTCCTGTCGCTGTCACCCTTGATCCGCTGCAGGGCTATGAACTTGTCAACTTCCTTCCAGAACTTCTCAATGGCAGCGTCCACATCTTTTCCCAGCTCCATCCAGTAAGGGGAAAACCCAGCGTCCTTCAGGATCTTATTGGCCATCCGCATATCCGGGGGTTCAAAAGGGTTCTCCTGCAGGTTCAGCGGTTTACCTTTTCCCTCCAGATTGTCAAAGGCCCCTGCTTCCATAGCCTTGCGTATCTTCTCTTCCACCAGATCTTCCATGCTGGCCATGTATTTGGCTGTGCCCCGAACCTGGGCCGCCTTTATTTTGATCTCCTCTTCCAGAGACCTGGTCATTCGTTACCCTCCTCGAGTACTGCCGGCAGGTCTTGCAGGCTGGTTAAACCAAACAACTTCAGGAACTCATCGGTGGTGCCGTACATCACCGGCCTGCCCGGCGCATCCTTCCTTCCCACTTCCCGAATCAAGCCCCGCTTCTGAAGCGATTGCAGGGCCCGGTCCGCTCTAACCCCGCGTATAGCCTCCACTTCAGCCCTGGTAACCGGTTGGCGGTAGGCAATGATCGCCAGGGTCTCCAGCACACCCTGCGACAGCCGCTCCGCTTGTGTTGCCCCGAACTCTCGTACATACTCGTGGTACTCGGGACGGGTGCACATGAGGAAGCCGGCGTCACCGGACACAATCTCAATGCCGCTCTTCCTTTCATTATACTCGAGTGTGAGCTCGGTCAATATGGTCAAGACATCCTCCTTGGAAGCACCGGTAACCCGCGCTATCTCCTCCACCGGAACGGCCTCGGCCCGGACAAAGAGGATGGCTTCAATAACAGCTTTCAACTCTTGTCTAATCAGCATCTTGACGGCTCCGTGTTTTCATAATCGATATCACACCGAACGGCTCGGTCTGAACCGCAGTTACCCGCCCCAATCGTATCAGTTCCAGCAGAGCCAAAAAAAGCACCAGAGCTTCTCTCCTGCTGGTCGCATCTGCAAAGAGCTCCTGCAATGTCAGGTGTCTTCTCTTGCGGCAGCTCTCCTCAATAACCTGCATTTTTTCATGGATGTCAATATCGCCTTCCGGAAGCCTGACCGGTATCTCCGTGTCGTCTTTCTGCAACCAAACGTTCTTGAATGCCTGTACCAGCTGCGAGAGGGTGGCGCGCATCTCTCTTTGCGGTTCCAGTTCCCAGGGCTCACGGAAATAGACCCGGGGCAGCCTCCCTTCATACTTCTGTTCCAGCATTCGGGCCAGAGCCTTGAAGTTTCTATACTCTACCAGCCGGTTGACCAGATCATGCCGTGGGTCCTCTTCATCCTCCCCGGTCTCCTCCAACCTGGGGCGCGGCAGCAGCAACCGGGTCTTGATGTTGATGAGGGTAGCTGCCATCAACAGAAAGTCAGCCAGTATGTCCAGATCCACCTCATCCATTGTTTCCAGCGCAGCCAGGTACTGGTCGGTGATGCTGGCGATGGGGATATCGTAGATATCAACCTGGTTCTGTTCAATGAGCTTTAGCAGCAGGTCGAGCGGTCCCTCGTAGTTATCCAGTTTGACCGAATAACCCATCTCCCGCCTCCGTCTAACCAAAGATGAAGTTGCTGAGGATCCCGAGTACTAAGTTGAGTATCGGCCACAGTATCGTACCAATCAGTCCGGAGAAAACCAGTACCAACAGGATTATAGGACCGTAACGCTCCAGGTTGTCAAGCAGAACTCCCTGGCTGTCAGGCAGTATCCCGGCCAGGATCTTGGATCCATCCAGGGGCGGAACCGGTATCAGGTTGAAGATCCCAAGAACCACGTTGTACAGCAGGAGCGGATGCAAGAGGGTCAGGGCAATATAGGTGCTTTCGGTTTGCGGCAGCGAATAGACAACCTTCATCACTACCGCCGTTGCTATTGCCAGGAGGAAGTTCATTCCGGGACCCGCCAGCGAAACCAGCATCATCCCTCTCCGCATATCAACACCTTTAAAGTTTAGAGGATTAACCTGCACTGGCCGGGCCCAGCCAAACTTCACCAAGAGCAGCATAAGGAAACCCAACCAGTCGATATGTGCCAGGGGATTCAGGGTCAGCCTCCCCTGGTAGTACGGTGTATGATCTCCCAAATAATCGGCTACCCGTGCATGGGCATACTCATGGAAGGACAGCGCAATTAAAAGACCCGGAAGTATTATCAGCAACTCTCTAATACTCGGCAAATCTAACATGAACCATCCTCCATCCACTTTCGTACTAGTTTCACCTCATCCTCATATGAGGTGACCTCCTGGTCCAGGCGCGCGGCTCGCAATCTATCAAGCAGCACTTTGAAAATGGGACCGGGCTTAAGTCCCATTCTTTTTAGATCGTTACCGTTTATCTCTACTTTAACGTCCCGGGCCAACTCCAGATACCTGACCGCTTTCTCCCATGCCCATTCCCGGTCCAGACAGAGCAGGAAGAAAACGATGTTTTCCATGGAGTACCCCCGCAAAAGAAGGTCCAACTGGCTGAAAGGCATTTCCTCGTTACGCTGAAACTCCCGAGCCAGTTCCATAATATCTCCTATCCTGGCCAGTGATCGCGCGGTCTCTCGGTCAAAGTGAAAACGGTCAATAACCAATTGCAGCTTTGCTTGATCCAGCTGGGAGCACAATACCTCCATATAGACCACCCAGGAGCGGACTCCGGTCCCCAGTTCCCTCTCCGCAAGCCATCCCAGGACCCGGGGCACCCGGCTCAGGGTATACCTCATCGTTTCATTCATCCTAACCTCCGGCAGAACATACTGCCATACCCCGATTTCTTCCATGCGGCGCAGGGCCGGTACCGGGTCCTTTTCCTCGAGAATCAGAACCAGTTCCTGCCGGATCCGCTTGTAAGACAGATGCCGAAGCATTCGACGTTGTATAGCATAACGGGCCATCTGCAGTGTATCCGGCTCGATGCGAAACTTGAAACGGGCTTCGAAGCGGATGGCACGTATAATCCGGGTGGGGTCCTCTACAAAGCTCAGGTTATATAAAACCCGGATCAGTCCCTGTTCCAGGTCCTGCCGTCCGCCGAAATAGTCAATCAGTTCTCCATATCTCTGGGGATTCAAGCAGATCGCCATAGTATTGATGGTAAAGTCACGCCGGTACATATCTTCTCTGATCGATGATCTTTCCACCCGCGGCAGAGCGGCGGGGAATTCGTAGTATTCGGTCCGGGCGGTGGCCACATCGATCTTTAACCCATCCGGCAGCAGGACCACTGCGGTTCGGAACCTTTCATGGGACCGGGCTCTCCCGCCCAGCGTTGCCGCAAGTTTTTTCGCAAACTCAATCCCGTCCCCTTCAACCACCAGATCAACGTCGAAGTTCTTAACCTTGAGCAGCAGATCCCGGACAAACCCGCCCACACAGTAAACGTTTATTCCCATATCGTCGCCTATCATTCCCGCGGTCTTAAGGATGTCCTTGATGCGTTTAGGGAGGCGATACTCCAGGATGTCGCTGCAATCATGAGTCAATCCGTATTCTCCCCGGTTATACATCACCGCATGGTCCTCGGGATACTGGTCGCCGTGCATGGTGCGCAGCAGATCAGTACGGGATACAATCCCTACCAGTCTTCCTCCCTCAACCACCGGCACGCGCCCAATATCTTTTTCTACTACAATCCTGCGGATATCCGCCACCCCGGTATCGGGCGAAACCGTGACCACCTCCTGGGTCATAAATCCTTTTACCGGGGCGTGTCCCAAATTGTGAATCCTGGCCTTATCCACATCCCGGCGTGAGATTATTCCCACCAAACGCTCACCGTCTATAACCGGCATGCCGGTATGCCCGTAGCGGAGCATAATCTTCCCTGCTTCTTCCATGGTCACATCCACGGGTATTGTTTTCACCGGGCTCGACATTATGTCGCGAGCTGACAACCCCTTACCCGTGCTTGTCGCCAGTTGTTCCAGTATTTCCCTCTCGATCATTTTTAAATCAGGCTTCCTGATAACGGCTGACGCTGCCATTTCGTGTCCATACCCACCCAGCGGGGCCAGGATCTTATTTACCTGAACAATTGGGGTCCGGCTTCGTGCAACTACCTGAGCCTTGCCCTGCATTATCACTACTACAAATATCGCATCACCGGCCACCACTTCCATTAAATGGTGAGTAACCACATCCAGTCCGGATATAAATCCCTTTTCATGCCCGGTAGCCACAACGATATCCAGGCCGTTAACCCGGTAGCGCTTGACATCAGACAACAGCTTCTGCAGCAGCTGCCGCTGTTCATCAGAAAAAGGCTCTTCCATAAAGCTGGCCACTATCGAGAGGTCGGCCCCCTGGCGCAGCAGATAGGCTGCCGCTTCGACATCACGGTAGGTGGTGGAAGTAAATAGCAGGCTGCCGGTATCCTCATAGATACCCAAGGCCAGAATAGTGGCTTCAAAAGGGGTTAGCGGGATGTCCTCATTCCGTATCTTCTCCACCAGGATTGTGGTTACTGCCCCTACCATATGGACTTCGTTAATGATCCCGTGAATATCATTCGGTCCGTCCGGATGGTGATCGAATACAATGAACTCACAGCCTCGCTCTTCCAATCCTCTTAATGAACCAAGGCGAGCCGGGTTCCTGGTATCCACCAGAATAACCCGTTCCACCGCATCCAGATCAATTTCACGAGGGGTTCGAAACACCAGACTGTCTTTATAGAGTCCCATGAAATGGCGGACGTTCTTGGACAGGGTACCCGGTATTACAGGAATAGCTTGAGGAAACAGCTTGGTTGCAGCCACCATGGCGGCCAGACCGTCAAAATCGAGACTGTTATGGGAAGTGATTATGTCCAAATCCTTCTTCTCCCCTATTCAGATATCCGCATTATATCACAGTACCGTAACTTACCCAACCGGCCTATTCCTTAATTTGGGGTTACTGGTATACTTAATATTAAACAGGTACGGTAACCGTGCGTTGGCCTCCGGCTTATGCACCTGCCGACCTTTACAGGTTGGTGGAATAGTACTTGGATTCCTGCCAAGGGTTACCGGTGTAAGCCAACCATAAATGGAAATCACCATAAAACTCATCACAGCATATGGCGGGGGCGCCGGTGGCACCAGTTATTACAAAACCCACTAATGTAGAAGGGATGATAGTGTTGTCCTATACCCGTGAAGTGACAGTCAGGTGTACCGATATTCCAAACCGGGGATACCGGGTTGAGGGAGTTAAAAGATGACCTGCATCACTTGAAAGTGGACATGGTAATCGATTTTTTCCGGAGCGAGATCATAGACGCTCACGCGGAAGCCCTGAACACCCCCTTCCCTATCTGCAAAGAAGCCATGAAATCCATTAAAAAGCTGGTTGGCGCCAAGATCGGCCCCGGTTTCAGCAGAACGGTCAAGCAAGCCCTGATCAATTCCGAGGGATGTTTCCATCTGGAAGAACTCATCATGAATGCAGTAAACGCCGGTTTACAGGCCTCGGCCCGCGAGATTCCCGACTGGATCAGCAAGGAGGAATACGCCCACCGCTGGAAATCCTGGGAGAAGCTCTATCTGGGCCGCTGTATCCACTACTCCCAGCCGGAGGCCGCTGAAACCCTGGAACGGGTGCACACGGAGATCCTGCCGAAAAAAAGGGTTTCTGAAGGTTAGCGGCTTGAACCACGGCATTTGCGGCAACATCTGGTGGCCTTTACCATTTCCTGGCGAAAGATCCGGCCATCCGGTTACGTAATAACATAAATAAACGATTTAATGGGACAAGGGGGGTTATGAGCGTAATGCGCAAACGAACCAATGTTAAGCTGCTTGTGGTTGTTATGGTAATCAGCCTTTTTGTGCTGGCTCCGTTTAACGGGGTGACAGCCGCGACCTTTACCGACATCAAAGGTCACTGGGCTGTATCCGACATCAATGACCTCGTTAATAAAGGGTACATAAAAGGCTATCCCGACAATACCTTTCGCCCGGACCGCACCATCAGCCGCGCTGAATTCCTGACGATAATCATGAACATAAAAGGGCTTAATGCGTCCGGTTCAGGAACCGACAGCTTCAGTGACATCAGAAATCACTGGGCACGGGGTCTTATCAACCGGGCCGTGAGTGAGGGTATTGTAGTAAAAAGCGAGTACTCCGGCACCTTTAACCCCGATCAGGCCTTGAAACGCAGCGAGGCCGCGGCCATGATGGTAAGAGCCCTGGGACAGCAACCCAGCAGCAGTGCCATTACCTTTAGCGATAAATCCGATGTAGAAAAGAGCATTTATCGTGGTTACATAGTAACAGCCTACAACCTGGGATTGATTGCAGGTTATAATGACGGAACCTTCAGACCGTTTACCCAGGTCACCCGCGCCCAGGCCTGCGCCATGCTTAACAAACTTGCCAAAAAAATTGATACCTCTCCCCCTGTGGGTTCCGGGATACTAAACGGGATTTTAGTGGGAGGCCGCACTTATGATTTCCTGACCACGCCCGTGTACCTGAAGATAGGATATAATGAGGTCCGGGTTACCAACCTCAGCTATACAGGCAATTCCCTGTTCGTCAACAACGCATATATGTATTTATTGAATGCCTCCGGGACCCGCTACCCCGACCTGATTGTGAACAACAACCGCTATGTAGTCAAAAGCCTCGCCGTCTCCGGCAGCAACCTGGTGGTTGTCCCCGAATCCATGCGGCTCAACCGGTTGGTCCTGGGCAATCTGCGGTATGACACGGAGTACGTTAAGCTCTACATTGGACGCGCTTACAGCGATTACTACCTCTACGATATGGAGATCATCGACCAGTACACGGTCAAAGTGGATGGAAAGCAGATCGACCTGCGCGATGACTCGGTTACCATTGCTCCGGGCAACCAGTTTTACATTGTGGAAAGGGTTATCCTGACAGAAAACGATACCGCGCTGGAGCTGACGGAAACCGATCCGGTTATCTATAACCGTCTCACTCTGTCTGATATTGCGGATATATATGTTGGGAACTCAAGGCTTAACGTGAACAGCATTTCCCGCATTGATTTTATCATTGACAATACCCGGTACTACCTGAACGAGGTCACCATTGATGCTTCCGGCAATTTCAGCGTTGACAACAAGATCTATGAAGCAGACGAGGTTATCATGATAATCGACGGTGAGTACTATACCATCGATGATGTAAGGATCTATGACAAGAAATTCACCTTTTACTGTGAACTGACCAATTTTGAAAAGGTGCTTATAAATGACAAGTACTATGATGTTGACCGGGTTCAGATTGTATGGGACGGTATCCGCTATGACCTGGATGAGGTTCTGGTGGTAAAACGTAATGTGCTGCGTATCGGCGGCAAACAGTACAACCTGGATTCATCCTTCAAGTGCCGCATTGACGGTCAGACCCATGATATCAAGGAGATTGATTACAACAACACCCTGAACATGGTGGTAATCAAGGTTTCCGATTCGCCAACCGGTTCCGGACAACCAACAAATTACCTCTTCTACAACAAGGGCCTGCCGCTGCAGGCCAGCATCTCCAATCCGGTTTACATCTATGCCGGCGGTAACTGGAGAGACTTTGACGACGTGACTGTCCTTGATCCTGCACGTTACAGTTATAACGGGACCAGCTACAACCTGATCGGGGCCAGGATACGCATCGCCGGAGTTGAATATGAGGTGGTTGACACTAACTGGCAGGGAAGTACCGGTAAATTCTTGATTCACCTGGAAGAAGAATAATTATCGGCCGGCGAATACCGGCGGCTTCCTCATTAGAAAACAAATAACGTCGTGATACCGGCAGAAAATCGACGAGGGAACCCGTACCCGGGTTCCCTCACTGTCTTCTAAAGCCGAAACTCCTTTGGTCTTACTGCCTCTTCCTGATCACACCTTCTCGGCCATCAAATCACAGATGGCATTGGAAAAGGCCACCGGGTCTTCGATGGGCAGGCCTTCAATCAAGACCGCCTGATTATAGAGGAGTTCAGTATAGGTTTTCAGTTTATCCTTATCTTCCTCGAACAGCTTGTTGAGGGTCTCAAAAATGGGATGGTTGGCATTAATCTCCAGAATCCGGTCGGCCCTCACCTTATGTTCCGAAGGCAGTGAGTTTAACACCTTTTCCATTTCCAATGACAGCGCTCCGTCAGTGGTCAAGCAGACCGGATGGGATTTAAGCCTGAGCGATAGGCGCACTTCTTTGACCTTCCCATTGAGGGCATCCTTCATGAAGCTGAACATTTCCTTGTAATCCTCAGCCTGTTTCTGAGCCGACTCTTTCTCTTCCTCGGTCTCCAAACCCAGGTCGCCGCTGGAAACGGACTTAAATTCTTTGCCGTCATATTCGTGGAGCATTTTCAGCGCAAACTCATCAATATCGTCAACCAGATACAGGATTTCATATCCCTTGTCCTTTACCAGTTCAGTTTGGGGCAGGCGATCGATGCTGTCGACGTTATTGCCGCAGGCATAGTAGATATACTTTTGATCTTCCTTCATCCGCCCAATGTACTCCTCAATGGTGACCAACTTCTTTTCCAGGGAGGAATAGAACATGAGCAGGGGCTTTAAGAATTCTTTGTTGGCGCCGAAGTTGTTGTAAACGCCCCATTTTAGCTGCAGACCAAAGTTTTTATAGAACTTCTCATAGGTTTCGCGCTCGTTTTTGAGCATATTCAGGAGCTCGCTTTTAATCTTCTTCTCCAGGCTCTGAGCAATGAGCTTCAGTTGGCGATCGTGCTGCAGCATCTCCCGCGATATGTTCAGGGAAAGGTCCTGTGAGTCGACCAGCCCTTTGACAAAGCTGAAATGATCCGGCAGAAGGTCGGCGCATTTCTCCATGACCAATACGCCGTTGGAATAGAGCTGCAGGCCTTTTTCATACTTTTTGCTGTAATAATCGAATGGAATCCGCGCGGGGATGAACAGGAGCGCATTATAGGTTGCTTTGCCTTCGGTGCTGCTGTGAATAACCCACAGCGGATCTTCGAAGTCAAAAAACTTCTCCCTGTAGAAGTAATGGTAGTCCTCGTCGCTCAACTCGTTTTTGTGGCGGCGCCAGATAGGAACCATGCTGTTCAGGGTTTCAGTCTCAATGTAGGTTTCATACTCATTCTTACTGCCTTCTTTGAGCCGCCGCTTCTCAATATCCATTTTTATGGGATAGCGGATGTAATCGGAGTACTTCTTAACCAGCGACTTGATCCGGTAAGCATCCAGGTACTCGTCGTAGTTCTCCTCTTCGGTATTGTCTTTAAGGCTCAGAATGACAACCGTCCCCACACTGTCCTTGCTGGCAGGAGTGATGGTATAGCCATCCAGTCCTTCGGATTCCCATTGGAAGGCCTCATCGGAACCATAGGCGCGGGAAATCACGGTAAGCCGTTTACTGACCATGAAGGCCGAATAAAAGCCAACCCCGAATTGGCCGATGATCTCGATGTCTTCGACCCCCTGGTGTTCCTTCATGAATGCCAGCGAGCCGCTATTGGCAATGGTTCCGAGGTTATCCTCCAATTCTTCCCGGTTCATGCCGATGCCGTTATCGATTACGGTGAGTGTCCGGTTTTCTTTGTCAACCTCAATTTTGATGAAAAAGTCTTCCCTGCTCAATCCTACGTTCCGGTCGGTCAGAGAGCGATAATACAGTTTGTCGATGGCATCACTGGCATTGGAGATTAATTCCCGTAAGAAGATTTCCCGGTTGGTGTAAACCGAGTTAATCATCAGGTCCAATAGTCGTTTTGATTCAGTTTTGAATTGGATCTTTTCCACAACCAAACACCTCACAAAAGTACTATTAGGACCCATAACGGGCATTTTTTCGATAAATATATATATCTCAAATCTTTCTTGAGTTCAAGGGGTTATCCGGTTTCGTCCCTGTCAAGATTAAGTGGGTAAACTCCCGCATAATTTATTTCTCAACCTCATGCAGTTCGATAACTGGCTGAGGTTAATGGCCGCAGAACATATTTGACCCACATTTTGCCCGATGACGGTCCTTCCAGCAGTGGCACAGTCGATGCCAGCCACTTACTTAAATCCTCTTTGCTTGGCTTAGATTTGGGATCAACTA